>CACXEX010000185.1 GCA_902766775.1 uncultured Ruminococcus sp.
ATCGTCCTGTGTAATCTCAGAAAAATCGTCTGCGGATTCGCTCTTATCCTTTTTGAAAACTCCCTTTACTTTTTTGAGAACATCGGGAATCATATTAACAAGTTTGTCGGCTGTACACTCTTCCTGATCAACCGAAACAAGTCTTACATCACCCTGATAAACGGTGAGAAAGGCAACAGGCTGAATTGTTACACCTGCACCGCTACCGCCGCCAAAGCAGTCTTTGTTTTCCTTTTTGGTAGGCAAGTCCGAACCGCCTGCCGCAAAGCCGTAGCTTACCTTTGAAACGGGAATGATGAGTGTGCCGTCGGGCGAAGTGATAGGCTCGCCGATGATAGTATTTACATCAATCATTTCCTTAATTTTTTCCATTGTGGTATCCATCAAACTGCCGATAGGATGTTCCATAGCCATTCTCCTTTTTCAACAATATTTGTATCAATCATTTTTAACTTCTGCAAGAAGTTTAAGCCCCTTGATTCCGTGCTTAACGGCAAGGCCGATAAGTCGGAATGCAAAAATTCTTGCGGCAAAGTCAAAGTTAATTTCTGTTTCGGCTTTTTCCGAAAAATTCGGACTTATGTCAACTCCATATCCCTTGCATTTTACAACACGAACGATTGTACCGACTGCCGGATAAACGGCGGCACAATATCTGCCGTATTTTATAGCTGTGTCAGCCGCATCATCGCCTGCAACGCTGATACTCAGCGACAATTTTTTAACCAGTATATGGCTAAAAAAATCCTGCAATGCCGATATGGCAAGCTCTGCAACCTTTTTTATAAGATTCAAAAGCCACTCAATACCGTATTTTTTAATAAAACTCGGCTTTTTTTCAGCCTTTTTTTTCGGCTGTTCGGCCTTTGGAGTTTGCTTTTGGGCTTTTTTCTTCTTTTTTTTCTTTTTGGGCTTTGCCGGCACAAGTTGAAGTTTTACAAATCCGATATACACGGCACACCAAAATTCCTTTTTATATGATGCACGCAAAGTAATCGGAATAAACATCACAAGTGCAATAAACAGAGCAATTCCGAGTAGGATATATAACCAAAGCAAAGGGAATTCCCCCTAAATTTTACTGCTTGTCATCAGGCTGATTGTCAAGCAAATCAATCTGTTCATTGCCGTTTTCAGTCTTTTCCTGTTCTTCACCGTTTTCTTCGGACTTCTTATCTTCTTCACTTTCGGGAAGCGGAGGAAGTTCGTCAAGACTTGAAATATTAAAACAACGCAAAAAGTTTTCGGTTGTGCCGTAAAGCAACGGTCTGCCGGGGAGCTCAAGTCTGCCCTTTTCTTCAACAAGTCCCTTTGTTGTCAAACTGCCGATTACACCACTGCAATCAACGCCACGCACCTGCTCTACAAAAGCCTTTGTAACAGGCTGATTGTACGCGACAACTGCGAGAACTTCAAGAGCCGCCTGTGAGAGCGGAGTGTTCCTTCTCAAATCCATAACGGTGCGAATCTGCGGAGCAAATTCCTTTTTTGAAACCATCTGACAGGAATTGTCAAGCAATATTATAGTTATGCCCCGTCCTGACGCTTCATAATCATCAATCAGTGCAGAAATGTGCTCTTTTACCTTTTTTTCGGAAATTTCAAGTGCTTGTGCAATTCGGGAAAATTCAACCGACGCACCGTTTGCGAATAAAATCGCCTCAATCGCACCACGAATGTTTTCAACAGCCATTACTGCACCTCCTCATTTTCAATGTTTTCGTTATTTTCATCTTCGTCAACCTGCGGCAAAGGCATTGCGTTTTTGTCCTCAATCATATGAACAACGGCATTTTCACCGCTGCCCTCAATTCTGATACGCTTGCCCTTTACAAGTTCGAGTGTAGCAAGAAATGTTGCGACAAGGTCGCTTTTACCCTCACACACTTCAAAAATCTCGTGATATTCAAGTCTTTTGCCATGCCAGAGCCTTCTCATAAGGTGAATAATCTTACTGTTAACCGACACGATTTTGTGCGATACAATACCCGAAAATGCGTCTTTTGACGGCGGAAGTTTTCGCTTTCCTCGTCCGACTGCGCTGACATACGCTTTTGCAATATCCTCACTCGGGTGAATTCGGTTATAGGTCAGGTCAAATTCAACGGGAGATGCCTCTCGGTAAAAACTGTCAAAATCGTAAATATCGCCAAGTTTTGCCGCCATTTCACGACAAACAGCATATTCAAGGAGCTGTCCCGAAAGTTCTTTCTTAAGCTCTTCAGCTTCTTCCTCATACTTTGGCAAAAGCATTACAGACTTGATATAGACAAGTCTTGATGCCATTGTCAGAAATTCGGACTCAATGTCCATCTGATTTTCCTGCATCTTGTTAATCTGCTCCATATACTGGTCGAGCAGTTCGGAAATGCTGATGTCGTAAATATCTATTTTATTTTTAGAAATCAGCGTCAGCAACAGGTCAAGCGGACCTTCAAAAGCCGACAGCTTGTATTGAAGTTGTTGTGTTTCCATAGGATAAAATCAGTCTAATGTTTAAGTTTTTATATTCTGAGTTCTGCGCCTTATCAGCTGACAAACGGCAGATATGGCAAACTTGCAAGCCAGCTGATGAAGTTATAGATAATTTTGCTGAGCCAGTTAATCGGAACATTGAGAACGCCGACATAAAGCAGAACAAAAAGGCCTATAAAGAAATATGTCTGGTATCTGTAAAAAAATTCAACAGCTTTATCGGGTAAAAATACAAACAGAACCTTTGAACCGTCAAGAGGCGGAATAGGAATAAGGTTAAACACAGCAAGTCCAACATTACAAGTAATGTAGAATGATAAAAACTGAACGATGTAGCCGCCGATTGTTGAAAGCGGAAATGCACCTGTAAAAAGAATAATCGGATAGTAAATGAGAAGTCCTACAAATGCGGCAACAATATTTGCAATCGGGCCCATAATTGCGGTGATTGCCATACCGACCTTTGGATTTTTAAAATTTCTCGGATCAATCGGCACCGGCTTTGCCCAACCGAATCCGAACAAGAGCATACATAATGCACCGATAGGTTCAATGTGACTGAGCGGATTAAGCGAAAGTCTGCCTCTGTACTTTACTGCCTTGTCGCCAAGCAAAGACGCAGTAAATGCGTGTGCCCACTCGTGGAACGGAAGTATTAAAAATATAATGACAAGCACAGCCAATATTTCGGCAATAACATCACCAAAGTCGAGGTTGCCGTTTCTGATTCCGTTGAGTAATAATGAGAGCATAGTAGCCTCCTGAATTTTAAAATTTTAGGTAACAATTGTGTAACTATATTTACTCTTAATTATATAATATATCGCCAAAAATTACAAGAGCAAAAAACAAGTTAAGAAATTTTCAAAAAACACTTGCATTTTTTCTGATTTTCTGTTATTATAACAAAGTTAGAAATAGAATTAGTTTTCTTTAAGGAGGTGCAGACGCATGGCAAAATGTGAATTCTGCGGTAAGGATGTAAAGTTCGGTATTAAGGTATCTCACTCACACAGAAGATCAAACAGAACATGGAAGCCCAACGTACAGCGTGTAAAGGCTATTGTTGACGGTTCACCAAAGCGTGTATATGCTTGCACCCGTTGTTTGCGTTCAGGTAAGGTTACCAGAGCTAACTGATTTTACAAATTTACAAATTACGAAACAGCTCCACTATTTTTATGGTGGAGCTGTTTTTTTGCATTATTTAAATGAGTTCTCGATTATCAATTTATAGTCTTGACCTCGCAATTGCAAGCATATTCTCACATACAAAAAGTGCTGGCCAAAATTTGGTCAGCACTTTGTTTTTTAGTCTTTATCGGCTATTAAAGGATATCTTCCTTCTTGCGGAGAACGAACATCACACAAGTAGCACCGATGAGAAGTGAAAGGATTACAACTGCGAGAGGAGCTTCACCTGTCTGAACAGCACCATTGTTATTGTTGCCGTTGTTGTTAGGTGTGTCGGGAGTGTCGGATGTTGAAGAGCTCTTCTTTGTTGTAGGCTGTGTTACAGAAGTAGCGTCCTGTGAAGTTGTCGGAGCCACTGTAACTTCTGTTGATTCCTGAGTTTCCTCAGTAGCCTGTGTAACCTCTGTTGCTGTTGTAGCCTCAGTTGTAGGTTCAATTGTTGTCGGCTCAGCTGTTGTTGGCTCAACAGTAGTAGGAGCTTCTGTCGGCTCAACGGTTGTAGGTTCAGCCGTAGTAGGCTCAACTGTTGTTGGTTCTTCAGTTGTAGGCTCGGCTGTTGTCGGCTCAACATATGTTGAAGGTGTGAGCTCTGTTGAGAGGTCAACCTTAACTGCTGATGCAATAGGATCCTTTTTAACAACTTCCTTGTCAACGAGTACAACTTCCTTTGTACCGTCAGTCAACTCAGTGTCTGGATTTACCTCAGAAACACGAAGTACCTGCACAACGAGGTCAACTGTTGTTGAAACAGGAGATACCTTTGAAATGTCATTTACATCAAATACAACTGTTGCAAAAGGTGTCTTTTCGCTGAAGTTGTAAAGGCCAAGGTCACTTGCGCCGAATCTCACATAACCAACGCCGTCGGACTTGTTCTTTAAGTTTACATATGCACCCTGACCGTCCATTGTAGGACAAACTGTTTTAACAGTATTCACCTCAGCAACAGAAAGAATTGACGGATCGTACGAAATGTACCACTGTGTGTCAAGAACATTCTTTGCAGACTGCATATAGTATGTAACTGTTACCTGATTGGTAGATGCATTGTACTTAGCAGACGCCATCGGGAAATAGTTTGATGTAGCATTAACTGTAAGAGCAAGAGAAGAATCAACATCTGATGTTGTACCCTCTGTTGCTGTTGTAGCGTCAGTTACAGGCTCGGTTGTTGTTTCAGGCTCAGTAACAACTGTTGTAGGTTCAGCTGTTGTTTCTTCACCTGACGGAGTGTATTCAGTTGGGAATGCACCGTCTTTTCCGTAATAAGAACCTGCCTTAAGCTCTGCCTTTGTAGGAGCATTGCCGTACTCGCCGTTGCCATAGTAATAGAACCACTCACCGGCGAAAACTGTCTTACCCTTATCATTTACAGAAGTGTACTCAGGATTGATAATATAAATCATATTATCAAAGTTTTCAACACCTTCAGGATAATAATCAGATTCATCAGCATCATAACCGAAGAATGTAATATCAGTTGTCTGATAAGCGAGCTTATATTCCGGATTAAGCGGATCGTCAGTACCGTCAAGAGCGTTGTTCCAGATTACGTTAACAACATCCTGAGGAACATCACAGTAATAAACATTCGGAATGTCTGTATTATGAGCACCGTAGCCGGGCCAAGCTGAAGGACTTTCCGAACCGCTCCACCAATAAATACCTGCGTCTGATGTATACTCGTTCGCCCAGTCAGCAGGTTTATAAAAATATACGCGGTAAGTTGCAGTGCCCTCTGAAGGCACATATTTGCCTTCATCGTCCGTATCGGCAGAAACGCTTACTGCAGCAACCGCTACCATCGCCACTGCGAGCATAACAGCCAATAAGAGACTAATAACTTTCTTGGACATTTTTATTTTTCCTCCTTATGAATTTCCGACACCATACTTGTATCAGTATGACTATTATAGTATAAAACGAGGTAAAAATCAAGGGTTATAGGGCATTTTGGCCTATGAAACACTATGTCATAATAACCAAATTTTTCTAAAAACATTTATCATTTTTCTTTTTTAATACTTTTTTTGACAAACAGACATAAACAGCGTACAATTTTTGTCCATAAAAACTGACGCAAAAATGCCCTCCAAAGCGGAGGGCATTAAATAATTAAGTATAATTATTTAAGATTATTCAAATCTCTTGCGTGTGTAAACTACTGCACCGCCTGCAACGAGGAGAACTGCAAGAACTGCAGCTGCTGTTGTAGCGCCTGTCTGAACTGCACTGTTATCTGAGCTACCAGATGGTGTGTCAGAAGTTGATACAGGGTTTGTTGAAGATGTTACGCCCTGTGAAGGAGCAGGAACTGTTGTTGTTGGGTTTGTGTTGTTATTATTGTTATCGCCAGGATTTGTTGGCTTTGTTGTTGAAGGCTCATCAGGTGTAGCGTTCTTATCAATGTTGTAAACTTCGCCAGCCTCTTTAGCCTGCTCATAGTTAGGAAGTCCGCCGTACTCGTACTTGCCTGTTTCTTCGTTAAGACCATAGAAGAAGTAGAACTCACCGCCGTAAGATTCCTTACCGCTTACTTCGTTAACAGTAACATTGTTAGGGTTAACAACGAATACCATGTTATCGAAGTTCATTGAGATACCGAGGTCATACTCTGTCTCCATAAAGAAGTTCTTCTGGAAGTTGCCGAGGAATGTCTTATCGTTACCCTCAACTGCTTCCTGAGCCTTTGCCCAGAATTCGCCGTCTGCCATGTTATCATAGTAGTCGTCGTCGCCTTCTGAATAGAACTGGCAAGTAATATCAACTGTCTGCTTAGCAGCCTTGAACTGTTCCTCACCAAACTCATATGTAACTTTGCCTGCATCGTCAGTCTTTCTCTCACCACCGTTGAGGTAGTTGTTGAAGATGATTACAGGAACGTCAGAAGGAAGGTCAACATAATAAAGGTTAGCATCAGCGTCAGCTACCTGAATCTTGTAGCCCGGCCAAGCATTACCAACAGATGCACCGTCAAGTGAACCGCAAGCATCCTGACCATTCCACCAGTAAGCACCGGCAGAATCAGCCTTGAACTTAGCGTTCATCCATGATTCGGGCATAGCAAAATAAATTCTGTGTGTTTCTTTTACGCTCTCGCTTGGAACGTAACGATCATCTTTGTCAGTTGCTGCGGAAACGCCGATTACACCTACAACTGCAAGTGAAAGAACGAGAACGCATGACAAAATGATACTGATAAGTTTTTTTGACATTTGAATCTCCTCCAAAAATATTTCCGATATTTATCGGTATGAAATCATTATATAACAAAAATTTCAAAAATGCAATCATTTTAAAAAACCTTCAAACAAAAAAATACACAAAATTGCGACCGCAATTTTGTGTATTTAGCGACAGTTTATAAATATAAATTCAATAAAGGAACAGTGTTTGTTTTATTTGTCCTCTTTTGTTGCATCTTTCTCAGAATTGTTGCCAGCGGTCTTACCGTTCTTTTCATCCCTTTTCTTAACGAAAATAATTGCACCCGCAGCAAGCAATACAACGACTATTGCAACAATAATGATGATTGTTGTAGTTGAACCCGAATTGTTGCCGGTTGAAGATTCAACAACCTTTGTGACATCCACAACCTGAGTGTTCTGCTGTGTTGAAATATACTTTTTCTCAACAACAACCGACTTGTGATCATTCTTATTAGGTGAGTTGTCCTCGCCCATACCGTCAACATAGTTTACAAAATCGCCCTGAATCTTCTCTTTATTTGCGGTATCATCATTTACAATCGGAACAACATCTTTCTTGACCTCTTCACCATTAACCCAAAGTTTACAGGTGATTTTATATGACTTGAGGTAGGTCATATCATCGCCGTACATATCTGAAATGAAATATGAAAGATCTGTCTTACCGCCTTTGGTAACCTTGAATTCAGCTGAAACAAGTGCCTTGTCACCGTTAAGCTTTACGGGATTCTGAACATCAGTCCATGTAAATGTGTAATAGTTTTTAAGGTTAGGGTTACCAACCGAATTATTAAAGCTTTCGCATTTAATAGAATCAGCATCCATTTTCAAATACTCGTCATTATAGAAAAAGCTCATTGCAACGCCAATTACCTCTTCTTTTGTGTCGGTCATATAAACAGCATACTTAACTGTATCTCCGACTTTTGCGGTAACTGCGTCCTTTTCGTCAGAGGAGATGTTAATTGTCAAATCATCATCCGCAGCATTTACTGAAACGCAAAAAGCGGAAACAGTCAGAACCGCAGCAAAGAGAATTGAAAGCATATTTTTGATTTTTTTAGACATTTTTTTCATTCCTTTAGTTTGATGTTACTATTATATATCAAACCGAATAAAATTTCAATGAATAAATTCACATTTCTCTATGAAATTTATGTGAAAAGTTACCTAAAAAATTTTGAGTGTTCAAAACATATTACTGCTAAACTATTAGATTATTGATACACATAAAAAAAACGCCCCTCGAAAACCGAGGGGCGAAAAAATTATTTTTTATATCTGTCAACACTGTTAACAATCAGAAATTCAATTACTTATTGAATCTCTTTCTTGTGAAATAAACAACACCAGTTGCAGAAACGAGAGCTAAGAGGATAACTACTGCCATAGAAGCATTACCTGTCTGTACTGCGTTGTTGTTATTGTTGTTGTTTGGTGTGTCAGATGTAGCTGTATCTGCTGTTGACTGACCCTTTGTTGTAGCCTGTGTAGCAGATGTAGCATCCTGTGAAGTTGTAGGAGCTACTGTTGGCTCTTCTGTTGCAGGAGCTGTTGGAGCTTCTGTTGCAGGCTCAGTTGCAGGAGCTGTTGTTGGAACTTCTGTTGCAGGCTCTGTTACAGGAGCTGTTGTTGGCTCTTCAGTTGTAGGCTCTGTTGGCTCAACATAAGCTTCAACCTTAGCCTCTGTGCTGATGTGATCGAAGATATCGTTAGCGATGTCACCGTTTACAACTGCTTCGTACTCTGAATCAGCATCAACAAAACCTGTTTCAGGATTGAGTTTACCGAGTGTAAGATCAACAACATCGAGGTTAACATCTGTTGTGCCTGTACCCTTTACTGTGAATACAGCTTCAACGAGCTTCTTGCCACCTGCAAAGTCATAAAGTGCAAGATTTGAAGCGTTACCTGTAAGGTCGTCTGTATTTACCATACCGTCAGGAATTGCAGGCATTGTGAGTGAATCAAGTGTGAGGAGGTCCTTATCATATGTAAGAGCCCACTGTACTTCTTCAAGCTGTGCATCCTTAGTGTCGAGGATATAGTAAACTGATACCTTGTCGCCAACCTTGTATGTGCCTGTGCCGTTAGCCTGGCAAATGTTAGATGTTGCGTTGATTGTTAAGTTATCAACAACAGGAGTCTTAGGCTCAACCTTAACGTTAGCCTTAGCGCCTGTACCAGCAGCATAGTTGAAGTTAGTAAGGTCAAGTGTGATTGTTACATCAACGAGTGAATCCTCTTCATAGCCAAGAGCTACTGTATCGAGAATCATATTCTGTGCATTGAAAGCAAGATCAAAGTCTTCGCCTACCGGAGCAGCGCCCTGTTCAGCAAGACCCCAGTTAGCAGCCCATGAACCGTTTGCAGCGAACTTGAACTGATAGCTGTCTGAAGAAGCAACATCTTCATACTTAATCTGGTAAACCTTATCAGAAATCTGAGTCATCTTGTTTGCTTCAGCATCAACACCCCAGTTAACGTCGTTAAGCCAGTTCTCATAACCGTTACCAACTACTGTTACATAGTCAACATCAAGGTCTGTTACCATCTCAACGCCTTCACCTGTTACAGTGATCTGGTTTGTTGCAGGATCATATGTTACAGTAACATCGCAAGCACTCTTTACATTGAATGTTACGTTGTTGTCTGTACCATCAAGACCAATCCACTTCTGATCGTCGCCTGTGTTAGCAACAACCTTAAGCTGATAGCTGTTACCCTCAGGAACATCTGTGAATGTCTTTGTGAATACGCCACCGTCAGCTGTCATAACATTTTCGGGAGCGAGTGCAGGTGAACCCTGCCATACATAACCTGTGAGTTCCTCAGAACCGGCAACTACATATGTAGTTTCAGCAGCAGGAGCTGTTGTTGGCTCTACTGTTGTAGGCTCTTCTGTACCTTCAGGATCTGTTACAGTCTTAGTAACTGCAACATACTTGTCGAATGCTTCCTGATCGATATAACCGAGGTTAGAAATTACAACCTCATCATCAGGCTTCTCTTGCTCTGTTTCAGGATCAATGTTTACAAGTGTGATAACACTTGCATCGAGATTAATAGTTGTTTCAGTAGCAGTAGGATCGATTACTTCAAACTCAGCAGAAGCAAATACGATTTCCTTTGATGTACTGTCATAAACATCGAGGTTAGAACCAGTGTTACCGATCTTACCAGGTGCCATATCCTTGTTGAAAACAGTACCAGAAGTGTACTCAAATGCTGTGCTCTTCTTTGTGTTAGATGTTGGCTTAAGTACCTTCTCATCGTAGTTCATAAACCACTGGAAGTTCAACATACCATCAATGCCCTTAGACTGGAAAATGTATGTAACCTTTACAGTCTTCTGATCAGGGCTGAGAGTAACCTTCTTCTCAGGGAAGAAGTTTGAAGTAGCTGTAACTGTGAGACCCTTTGCAGGAGCAGCAGTTGTGGGCTGTACTGTTGTAGGCTCTTCTGTTGCAGGAGCAGCAGTTGTAGGCTCAACTGTTGTAGCCTCTTCTGTTGTTGGCTCTACTGTTGTAGGCTCTTCATCAGTGATGATGTCAACCTTACCCTTAGCACCCTGCTTTGTAGAGTAGTTAAAGTTTGAAAGGTCGAGTGTGAGAACGATGTCGTAACCGTCATCGTAACCAGCAGCATCTGTGTCGATGATCATGTTCTGACCATTGTAAGTAAGGTCGAACCACTCATTAAGAGGAGCATTGCCCTGCTCAGGAAGGCCCCAGTTGTCTGTCCATGAACCGTTAGCAGCAAACTTGAACTGATAGTTCTCATAAGCGTCGAGGTCCTCGAACTTAATCTGGTAAACCTTTGAACCCTCTGAGGTTTCTGTCATCATGTTTTCATCAGCAGCTACCTGCCAGTTCTTGTCATTAAGCCAAGCATCAGCGCCGTTACCAACAGCTGTGATGTAGTCAATGTCAAGGTCTGTAGGAATTACAACACCGTCACCTGTTGCTGTGATAGCATTAGTTGTTGGGTTGTAAGTTACTGTTACATCACAATCTTTTGTTACATTGAATGTGAAGTTGTCATTGCCGGTATCGCCAACACCAATCCACTCAGTATCGTTTTTAACGATCTTGAACTGGTAGCCGTTACCAGCAGCTACGTTGGTAAATACTTTTTCGTAGTTACCTTCGCCGTTTTCTGTCATTACATTTTCTGGAGCGTTAGCTGAAACACCTTCCCATGTATAACCGGTGAGGTCTGCACTACCTGCTACGAGATATGTATCGCCGGCAGCAGAAACGCTCATTACAGTTACAACGAGTGATGTTACAACAAGCATCATAGACAGTAAAAGGCTAATTGCTTTTTTGAACATTTTCTTTTCCTCCTTATGTGATAATGCTTCTATAAGCAGTTTAATTATACAACAACGAACCGCCAAAAGTCAATGCTAAAAACTCTTGGCGGTTGATTATTTGACAAAATATTGTTTTTTTGTAGGAATGCACAAATAAAATATCGTTAATTTGTTATTTGTAACCATTCACATTGTGAGATTGCCAGTTCCAACTGTCTCTGCACATGTCCTCAAGGTTCTTTTCTGCTGTCCAACCAAGGATTTTCTTGGCCTTTGTTGCATCTGCAAAACATTCTGCGATGTCACCTGCACGGCGAGGCTTGATGACATAAGGAATCTTAATTGAATTTGCCTTTTCAAATGCCTTTACAATATCAAGAACGCTGTAACCGACACCTGTTCCGAGGTTAAAGATTTCTGTTCCCTTATGTTCTGCGGAATATTCAATTGCCTTTACATGACCTTTTGCAAGGTCAACAACATGAATGTAATCACGCACACCTGTACCGTCATGTGTTGGGTAATCGTTGCCGAAAACGCCAAGGCACTTGAGTCTGCCGGCGGCAACCTGAGTTATGTACGGCATAAGATTGTTTGGAATTCCGTTAGGATCTTCGCCGATTCTGCCGCTCTCGTGAGCACCAATCGGGTTAAAATAACGGAGAAGAACAACCGACATATCAGGATTTGCGTTTGCAGTATCGGTAAGGATCTGCTCCATCATAAACTTTGTCCAGCCGTATGGATTTGTCGGAGAACCCTTTGGCATTGTTTCAACAAGCGGAACAGTTTCGGGAGTACCGTAAACTGTGGCACTTGAGCTGAAAATAAAGTTGTTCACACCGTGTTTTTTCATTACCTCAAGCAAGGTAAGTGTTGAATCAATATTGTTGCGATAGTATTCAACAGGCTTTTCACAGCTTTCACCTACTGCTTTAAGACCTGCAAAGTGAATTACCGCATCAATCTTATTTTCTGAAAAAATCTTTTCAACAGCATCTCTGTCACATACATCAGCCTCATAGAGCGGAATTTTCTTTCCTGTAAGTTCTTCTACTCTTTCAACGGCTACGGGACAGCTGTTTGAAAAATTATCTGCAATTACAACATCGTGACCTGCGTTAATAAGTTCAACACAGGTGTGTGTGCCAATATATCCGGCACCGCCTGCAAGTAAAACATTCATACTTATTTTCCTTTCCTGATTATATCAGCACTTTTCCGGTTCGGGATAATCAACGCCAAATGTTTCGGCTGTAACCTTTGCCATAACCTGTGGGTCAAGCGGTTTGTCGGAATAGTCTGTGTCGCACTCTGCAATTTCATTGACAACATCCATACCCTCGATAACCTTACCGAAAGCGGCATACTGGCCGTCAAGGTGCGGAGCGTTCTTGTGCATAATGAAGAACTGTGAACCTGCGGAATCCGGCATCATTGAACGAGCCATTGAGAGAACACCTTCAGTGTGCTTGAGGTCATTTTCAAAGCCGTTCATAGCAAACTCGCCCTTAATTGAATATCCGGGGCCGCCCATTCCTGTACCTTCGGGACAACCGCCCTGAATCATAAATCCGTAGATTACACGGTGGAATGTGAGGCCGTCATAGTAACCCTTGTTTACAAGGCTGAGAAAGTTATTTACAGTATTCGGAGCAATTTCTGGATAAAGCTCCGCTTTAATAATTTTTCCGTTTTCCATTTCAAAAGTAACAATAGGATTGCTCATTTTAAATCGTCCTTTCGGTTTGTTAACATAAGTGTAGTATATTTTTTGTAAAATAGCAAGTGTTTTACAGATTATTTGCGAATAAATCAGCCTTTTTCAATGCTCATTGTGGCAAAAGCGTTGAGGTCTGTTCCTGCAATATTTCCGCTGATAAACTCGTAATAGCCTTGTGAACCGACCATTGCGGCATTGTCACCGCATAGAGATTTTTCAGGCATATACATTTCCCAGCCACGCTTTTTGCACTCTTCGGCAAGGGTTCTTCTGAGAAGTGAATTTGCAGAAACACCGCCAGCGATTACAAGCTTTTTTTGTCCCAAGTCCTCAGCCGCCTTGATGAAGTTTGTAACAAGGCAATCGACAACGGCATAGCGGAACGATGCGCAAACATCGGCTTTGTTCAGCTCAACACCCTTTTGTGCCGAATTGTGAATGAGGTTGATTACGGCTGTTTTAAGTCCCGAAAAGCTGAAATCATACGGTGCGTCGTGAACAACGGGACGGGGTAGTTTGAATGCAAACGGATTGCCGTCTTCTGCAACCTTATCCATTTCAATTCCGCCCGGATATGGCATACCCATTGTTCTTGCGGCTTTGTCAAAAGCCTCGCCTGCGGCATCATCACGGGTTTTGCCGATAATTTTCATCTTTGTATAATCTTCAACCATAACAATGTGGCTGTGACCGCCCGACACCACAAGGCAGAGAAACGGAGGCTTTAATTCTTTATTTGAAATATAATTTGATGCAATGTGCGAACGCAGATGATGAACAGGTACAAGCGGGATTCCCGTTGCAAGCGAAAGGCCCTTTGCAAAGTTCACACCCACAAGCAATGCACCGATAAGACCCGGAGCATATGTAACGGCGATTGCGTCAATGTCGGAAAGTTTGCAGTCTGCATCTTCAAGAGCCTGCCTAACAACAGGGACAATTGCCTCTGCATGGCGGCGGGAAGCAATTTCGGGAACAACGCCGCCGTAGAGCTTGTGTTCCTCAACCTGAGATGCAACCACCGAGGAGATTATGTTTCTGCCGTCCTCAACAACCGCTGCCGCAGTTTCGTCACAGGACGATTCTATTGCGAGTATCTTCATAATTTTCCTTTCGTTACGAAACATTTTTTAATGAAGTTCCGTTATATCGTTAATATAATGTTTTATTACATATATATGTCAAAAATAGCGTGTCATTAAAACAGCATTTTCAGTTGGAGAGGAGTAGTAATTTTTCCTCTCTCCCACCTTGATAAATCCGAATTTTTCATAGAGAGAACGGGCATTTTCGTTACTTTCACGAACCTCAAGAGTGAGAAAACAGAGGTTATTTTTCTTGGCATAGGTCACAAGTGTTTCAACAAGTGCCGAACCTATTCCCTGTTTTCTGTGTTCATTGTCAACAGCAACATTGAAAATGTAGCCCTCGTCAACAACAACGCTCATACCTATGTAGCCGACAACGGCACCATCTTCCGTTGCGGTAAAAAACAGCGAGGTTTCGTTATTCAGCTCTTCTTCAAGGCTGTTAAACGACCATGGGTGCGAAAAGCACTGCTGTTCAAGCTGTGCAACCGCCTCAAGCTGATTTTCGGTCATTCTGTCAATTTTCATACGCTTTTAATATTTCCTTTACAGAATTAACAATTTCGTCACGGCAATGTCTGTACACATAAATATCTCCGCCGTATGGGTCACTGACACCGAGTACGGCAATTTTTTCAGGCGGTACAAGGAAAAATTGTGTCAACATTTTTGCGTGGCTTTGTGACATACAGTAAAATTTTTCATACTTTTCAATGTTGGCGTCAGCCACGGCTGTTGAAGTTTTTCCCGAAAGGTCAATTCCGATTTCCTTACAGGCAATTACGGAATTTTCCGACACGGGGAGTCCTGTTGATGTGGCAATGCCAAAGCTTTCCGCCCTGACATCAACACCGTTTTTTTCTGCCATATTATTAAAAATTGCCTCTGCCATAGGACTGCGACAGGTGTTGCCTGTGCAGACAAAGGCGATTGTTCTGTTATCCTTTTGCATCATACCAAGTCCTTCCGATTGACGCATCAGCCGTGAGCGGAACGCTCAGCTTTACTGCGTTTTCCATTTCTTCCTGAACGATAAGGGCAACCCTCATACTCTCATCTTGTGGAGCCTCAACAATAAGTTCGTCGTGAATCTGCAACACAAGTCTTGCACGAAGGTTTTCGGCTTTCATTCGCTCATCAACCTTAATCATAGCAATCTTGATAATGTCAGCGGCTGTACCCTGAATCGGCATATTCCTTGCAACTCTCTCACCAAATGCACGGAGCATATGCTTGCCCGATGTGAGTTCTGGAAGATTTCTTCTTCTGCCGAACATTGTTTCAACATAGCCGTCAGCGTTAGCCTTTTCAACAACATTTTTCATATAGCTGTCAACACCGCTATAATGGGCAAGATAGCTTTCAATATAGTGTTTTGCCTCTTTATTTGAAACACCTATGTCCTTTGCAAGCGAAAAAGCACCGATTCCGTAAACAATACCGAAATTAACCGCCTTTGCACGGCTTCTCATAATCGGAGTTACCATATCAAGCGGCATATTGAACACCTGTGACGCTGTGATTGCGTGGATATCTTCGTTATCCTTGAACGCTTTAATCATATTTTCGTCCCCCGAAATATGTGCAAGCACACGGAGTTCAATCTGCGAATAATCGGCATCAACAAGCACCCAGCCCTCTCTTGCACAGAAAAATTTTCTCATCTCTCTGCCGAGTTCGGTTCTCACGGGAATATTCTGTAAATTCGGCTCTGTTGAGCTGATTCTGCCTGTTCTTGTTTCGGTCTGATTGAAGTTTGAATGAATTCTTCCGTCATCTGCGATAACTTTTAAAAGTCCCTCACAGTAGGTTGAATTCAGTTTTGAGAGTGTTCTGTATCTCAGCACCATTTCAACAACGGGGTGCTCATATCTCAGACTTTCAAGAACCTCTGCATTTGTGCTGTAACCGCTCTTGGTTTTCTTTTTGCAGGGAAGTTTAAGTTCCTCAAACAGCACTTTACCAAGCTGTTTTGGAGAGTTGATGTTAAACTCACAACCTGCGCTCTCGTAAATTGTCCTCTCAAGCTCTTTAATCTGTGCCGAAAGCATTTCACCGTAGCTTTCAATGCCCTGTCGGTCAACACAGACACCGATATTTTCCATTCTTGCAAGCACCTTTGCAAGCGGAATTTCAATTTCACTCAACAGCTTTTCCTGACCGTGAGCCTTGATTTTATCGCTGAGCTTTTCACACAACTCAGCATAGCAGGCAAATGCCTCGTATTTTTCGTTCTGCTCATCAGTGCAGACAGGCAGAGTAATTTCGTAAGCGGCGCAAAGATTTTTGTCCGAATAATCCTTTGATGACGGCTCAATCAGATAAGCCGCAAGTTCAATATCAAACACAATGTTTTCAATATCAATATTTTTCTCGTCGGCATAAGCGTAGAGCGTTTTGATGTTTCTTGTGTATTTTTTAAGTTCGTTGTCAGCAATAAACTTAACAAAAAGTTCTTCGTCCGTGCTTACATATACTTTGCCGTCATAAAGTACGGCAAAGGATTTTAATTCTTTATTCTCAATTTCAAAGTTAAAGTAGAGCTTTTTCTCTGACTTAACCTTTTCAAAAAGTTTGTTTCCGTCAAAGTCACGCACAACTTCAAGCGATTTCTTTTCAATTTCTTTAGGCTTTGCGTTTTTGTCAGCCTTGACGCCGTATTTTTCTATTAAAGAAAACAGTTCAAGTTTTGCCATAAATCTTGCACATTCATCGGCATCTTTCATATCTACAACATAATTTTCGACATTTGTGTCAACGGGAGCGTTGCAGTTAATTTCACCGAGCATACGACTGAGAATTGCATTTTCCTTTGATGCAGTCAGCTTTTTACGCACACCTTCCTTGATTTCAAGTTCATCAAGGTGGTCATAGATATACTCAATCGTGTGGTATTTCTGAATGAGGTCGCCCGCACCCTTTGGACCGATTCCCGCAACACCGGGGATATTATCCGATGTATCGCCCTGAATAGCCTTGATTTCGATTAGTTCCTTTGGAGTTACACCATAATCTTCAAGAATTTTTTCGGGAGTGTAGAGTATATCCTGTTTGTTTGAGCAAAGATGAACGCTTGTTTTGTCCGACACAAGTTGAAGGCTGTCACGGTCACCCGTTGCAATAACGCATTCATTTCCGTTTTCTTCACAAGCCTTGGCAAATGTGCCGAGAATATCATCAGCCTCAAAGCCCTCACAGGTCACAATCTTGTAGCCTAAAAGTGTGAGCAACTTTTTCAGCGGTTCCATTTGTGATGCAAGCTCCTCGGGCATACCTTTTCGTGTTGCCTTGTAGCCCGCATAAGCCTTGTGTCTGAATGTTGGCGTTTTCAGATCAAAAGCAATCGCCACAGCGTCGGGATTTTCTTCGTTTTTAATTTTGTACAGCATTGTAAGAAATCCGTAGATTGCGTTTGTGAACTGACCGTCCTTTGTGGTGAGCGGTCTTATTCCGTAAAACGCACGGTTTACAATACTGTTTCCGTCAACAACAAGTAATCTCATAATTTATACATCACATTCTCAATTTTTCCGTCTTTAATGTAAATTCTCGGAACACGCTTTCCGACAAGGCAGACGGTTTCGTAGTTTATAGTTCCTGTATTTTCGGCAAGCGAATCTGCGGTAGGCTCGCCGTTTTCACCTGTACCGAATACGACAACCTCGTCACCGGTCTTAACATCTTCAATGTCGGTGACATCGAGCATTGTCTGATCCATACATATTCTGCCCACAATTTTGGCTTTCTTTCCGTTTATCATCATATAGCCGTCTTTTGCGTTCTGTCTGATGAATCCGTCAGCGTATCCGATTGGAACGGTTGCAATTTTCATCTTCTTATCGGCTGTAAAAGTTCTGCCGTAAGAAATTGTTGCACCCTTTTGAACCTCTTTTACAAAAGCGACGACTGTTTTAAGAGTCATTGCAGGGACAAGGTCAAGTCTGTCGGCAAGCTTTGATGACGGAGCAAGTCCGTAGAGGATAATACCCGCTCTTACCATATCGCAACAGGTTTCGGGATAATCTTCAATTGCACCGCTGTTTGAGCAATGAACAACGCTTATCTCAACGCCGCGCTTTTTAAGGCTGTCACGCACATGAATAAAGTTTTCATACTGCTTGTTTGTAAACTCTCTGCCCTCGGCATCTTCATCAGACACACAAAAATGGGTGAAAAGTCCCTCAACCTCAAGATTTGGCAGGCAACAAGCCTCGCAAATTTCTTCAATAGAATATTCATCCCTTGGAAATTCCTGACACATAAAGCCGATTCTTGACATTCCCGAATCAACCTTGATGTGCATTTTGCAAATGCAGTCGTCTTCAACACATTTTTTTGAAAGTTCCTTTGCATACTCAAGCGAAAAAACAGCCTGAGAAATATTATAGGCAGCAAGATTTTTTGCTTCTGAAACGGGAGTGTAACCGAGAATTACGATAGGCAGTTTTGAACCGCCCTTTCTGATTTCAATACCCTCGTCAATATTTGAAACAGCAAAAAAATCCGCTCCGAGCTTTTCGTAAATCTGCGACAGCTCAACGGCGCCGTGGCCATAGCCGTCAGCCTTTATAACACAGCAGACCTTGGTATCGTCTGCCACCTTATTTCTTATTACATTATAATTATGCTCAATTGCATTGAGTGAAATCTCTGCCCATGTTCTTTTTACCATATTCATTTCTATCTCTCCACATACCTTTTTGGTCAATTTGCAATCAATATAATTATAATACTTTTAATTCTTCAAATCAATACAAATATCCCTGCAAATCAACACAAAATCCCCCTTTAAATGTACACAAAAGATGTTTTATATGTAAATATATGCAAAACCGTGCACCTGAATTTTCACAAATGCACAAAATATCTGCATAAAAGCCTTAAAAACTGCAATTCACTTGATTTATTCATTCATTTTTGGTAAAATTAGAGGGTATTTGATTTCTAAATTTTATTTCAGGAGGGGCATAATGACAACAGACAACATAATAGTCCTTTGCGCATTTATAGCCTATATGATTCTTATGATCGTAATCGGCTTTGTTTGTTCAAAGGGCAACAAGAACAATGAGGACTACTTTCTTGGCGGAAGAAACCTCGGCAGTTGGACAGCCGCAATGTCGGCACAGGCTTCCGATATGAGCGGATGGCTCTTGATGGGACTTCCGGGTGCGGTGTATCTTGCAGGTACCGGCGAGGCATGGATTGCCGTGGGACTTCTTATCGGTACAATTCTCAACTGGTACATAGTTTCGGCAAGGCTCCGTAAATACACAATTGTGGCAGGCAACTCGCTCACAATTCCGAGCTTTTTCCAGAACCGCTATCGTGACCACAAAAATATAATCAAGATTGTTTCGGCTTCAATCATCGCCGTTTTCTTCACTGTTTACACAGCCTCGGCATTCAGTTCGGGTGCAAAACTTTTTGCAACACTTTTCTCCGACAATACGAAGGGTGATTCAAACTACAATCAGATTTATGTTATCGGTCTTATCATTGCCGCAGTGGTAATTCTTGTTTATACATTTATGGGCGGTTTCAAGGCAGTTTGCACAACCGACCTTATTCAGGGACTTATGATGATTGTTGCAATCCTTTCCGTTCCTGTTCTTGCATATGCAATTCTCACATTTGGCACAAGTTTCAGCTCGGCACTTGCCGCAAAGGGCGTTGAACAGCCTGCACAGTTCCTTAACTTCTTCGTAAACGGCGACGGAACTCCTGTTTCGGCAGTTTCAATTATTTCAAACCTTGCATGGGGACTCGGTTACTTTGGTATGCCGCATATCCTCGTAAGATTTATGGCAGTAAAGAGTCATGCGGAAATCAAAAAGTCGAGAAAAATTGCCGTTGTTTGGGTAATTATTTCACTTACAGCGTCATGCCTTATCGGTCTTATCGCAAGAGGTTACCTCACTGCGCAGCTCACATCAAAGACAAGCGAAACTGTATTCATCAGAACAATTCAGCAGCTGTTCTCAGGCAATGGTGTGCTTATCTTCATCGGCGGTATCTTCCTCTGCGGAATTCTCGCCGCAATTATGTCAACAGCAGACAGCCAGCTCCTTGTTACTGCATCGGCTGTTTCTGAGGATCTTTACAAGGGTGCTGTTAAAAAGGACGCAAGCGAAAAAAGTTCACTCTGGGTTGGCAAGATTGCCGTTGTAGTTGTTGCAGTAATTGCATTCTTCATCGCACTCGATCCAAACTCAAGCATTATGGGACTCGTTTCAGATGCGTGGGCAGGCTTTGGCTCTGCATTCGGACCAGTTGTTCTGCTTGCACTTTTCTGGAAACGCTCAACACTTTCGGGTGCAATCAGCGGTATGGCAACAGGCGCTCTGACAGTTATCATCTGGGACTACATTCCGCTTGTAAACGGTCAGACACTTTACAAGGCAACAGGCCTTTATTCACTCGTAGTAGGTTTTGGACTTGCACTTATTGTGAATGTTGTTGTTTCACTTCTTTCCAAAAAGCCGTCAAAAGAAATTATGGACGAGTTTGATTCAATCAAAAATCTTGAGGCCTAATTTTTGAGGTCTGATTATAAAAGCAGTCGTTTTAAGCGACTGCTTTTTTGTTGCACAGTTTTCGGACCATTAACAAAATAAATCAAGTAAATGCCACAAAAGCAATTGAAATGTGCAAATCTTTGTAGTATAATTTATCGTATTGCTTATTATATTTTTATTTTCAGAAAAGAGATTGATATGAAACTTTTGGAAGACAGAATTCTTAAAGACGGACATATTGGTGCGGACAATGTGTTGAAGGTTGACAGCTTTCTCAATCATCAGATTGATGTCGGCTTTGTGTGCGAACTCGGCAAAGAATTTTACAGACTTTTCAAGGACGAGAACATTACAAAAATTCTGACAATTGAGGCATCAGGAATCGGTATTGCGTGCCTTACAGCTCAATATTTTAATGTTCCGGTAGTTTTTGCAAAAAAGACAAAAACAATCAACATCTATTCCGACACATACAACGCAACCGTTCACTCCTACACCCACAAAAAGGATTACAACATCGTTGTTTCAAAAGAATTTCTGAACAAAGACGATAATGTGCTTATCATTGACGATTTTCTTGCAAAAGGCAGCGCACTTTCTGCACTTCTTATGTTAATTGAAAAAGCAGGCGCCAAAACAGCCGGTGCAGGAATTGTAATTGAAAAAGCATATCAGGGCGGCGGCAACCTTGTCCGTGATATGGGTGTCAGAGTAGAATCTTTGGCAAAAATTAAATCAATCAGCGAAAAGGACGGAATCGTTTTCTGCAAGCAGTAATAACATACTGCTTGCTTTTGCTTGACTTTTGTTGATATTTATAGTATCATTTAGCGGTAGGTCTTGCAGAAAATTGAAAATGCGGGTGTGGCGGAATTGGTAGCCTTGCGACCGCTGCCTGTGGCAGATAAAGGGAGCAATGCGCTGTCTGAAATAACGAGCAAAAGGAAGCACATTTATGTGCGACGCATTGCGACTATATTTCAGACCGGAAGACGCGCGTATCATTTTTCAAAACCACATATTTATTATTTCAATTCAATATTTGCACCTGTGGCGGAACTGGCAGACGCGCTAGATTTAGGTTCTAGTTTCGAGAGGAGTGCAGGTTCAATTCCTGTCAGGTGCACCAGAAAAGGAATCGATACAAAAGTATCGGTTCTTTTTTTATTGACAGGAATATTTTTTTGATTTATACTGATACTAATTGATATCAATTAGTATCAGGTGATTTTATGGACATTAAGCTTTTTACAAAAATTTTAAATGACAAGCAGTTCACAAATTATAAAAAAATGAGTTATAAGTATAAAGATAATTTCAAGGAATTTCTTACTGACCTTGAAAGCCTGTTCTACACAAAACTTCCGCTGAAAGATTTTGACGGTAATCCCATTGTGTATATTGAAAGCCGTGCTAACATAAACAATAATGTTGTCAAAATGCTCTCTCATTCACAAAATGAGAGTTACGGATTCAAAAGCACGGAAGATGAAATCATTGCTACTTCTGCAATTGAAAGTATTGATTTCAGTCGTGAAAGCGTGCGCAACATTCTTAAAGGTTTTGCGCCGAAAGATGAGGAAGAAAACAGAATTGCCGGCATAAAAAAGGGTTTTGAACTTATAAGCGATACACAAAATTCAATCACGGAAGAAAATCTGCACAAGCTGTATATGATGACCGTAGGAGATTTTCTTGACGATAATGCAAAACTGCAGGACGGTATGTTATACCGCAACGATTCGGTATATATTATCAGCAATCAGCTTGAACATTCGGGACTTGATTACAAAAAGATTCCTGAATACATGAAGTTGCTTATAGACTTTGCAAACTGTGACGATAAAATTGATGACCTCGTAAAGGCATCGGTCATTCATTTTTACATTGCCTACATTCACCCATACTTTGACGGCAACGGCAGAATTGCCCGGCTTGTGCATCTTTGGTTTCTCATTCAGAAAGGATACCAATCAACTCTGTTCGTACCGTTTTCAAGCAAAATTGAAAAAACACGCAAAGCATATTATAACGCATACACCGCAATTGAAGAAAATAAAAGATACAGCGGTAAAATTGACATTACACCGTTTTTAATTTATTTTGCCGATAATGTGTACAATGCATATGACGAGAAAACAACTAACGATAATCTTCTCCGTGAATACAAGGAATATCTTGACAATGGTGAAATTACCGAAAAGGAATCTCAGCTTTGGAAATTTGTACTGTCAAATTACGGTACAGGTGAATTTTCCACCAAAATGCTTGAAAAAGACTTCCAAAATGCCGCATACGCCACAATAAGAGGATTTGTGCAGAAATTTGAAAGACTTGGTCTGCTTTCATCAACAAAATACGGTACAAGAATCAAATATAAAATAAACACATAAAACAATCCCCCGAGTGCGGTTCTGAGTCCGCTGTCGGGGGATTTTCAGTATTAACATCGTGACGGGATTGGAGGTGGTCAAAGCACATCACGAATCTCAAATGCGAGAATTATTTTAAAGCGTTCTTCAAAGGTTTTGAGGTTGTTGCCGAGAATCTTTTTTATTTTAGCAAGCTGATAATTTATTGTGTTGCGGTGAACAAAAGTTTCCTGAGCAACCCTCTGAACACTTCCGTCATACTTGAGGTAGAGCCTTAAAAAGTTCATATAATCCGTGCCGTTGTCACGGTCATACACTTCAAGCTTTTTGAGGTTTTCATTGTAAATACTCTCAAGAAGAGAAGTATCATCAACCGCAAGAATCAGCTTTTTGATTTCAAGTCGGTCATAGAACATCGGAGTCACACATCTGCGCTGGGCAAGTCGCAACATTCTCAGAACAATCTGATATGCCTTAGGAAGTGATTTCAGTCTGTTCTTTGTTTTGCTGACTGCAACATACAGCTTGTTGACGCTTATGTACTTTTCTTCTTCCGACTGAATCTTTTTGGCAATATTCTCAAGTTCTTCATCGGTAAAATCGTTGAGAACGTAGAACATCATACTGTCAACCTTGAATCCGCCCCAGTGCTTTTTGTAGGAATAGATTATGCGTTCAAATGCCGCCTCAAGTTTTCTTGAAGAAATGTGGTCAGCCATATCTGCTTTTATGCCGACAATTGCGTAATCGGAATCAAGATCAAAGCCGTTGCTCTCAAGTACAGGAAAGTATTTTTCATACTCACCCGGAAAGAAAATAAAATTCTTGAGAGTGTCACCGATTGTTTCCTCTTTGCGTTCATTTGAAATGATTTGGTTGCAGAAATCCCGTGAAATATCGACAATTCGGGTTTTCCACGGAATATCCATAAGAGGAAATTTTTTCTCGTTGCAATAGCTGATAACTTCCGAAGGAATTCCCTTTATGTATGGACCAATATTGAGAACAAGTCCGCTTACATTTTTTGCTATGAGATTTTTGACAAACGGGAGCAACCAGTCCTGACCCTTGTTTGCAATGCCTGTTGAAAAGATAAGCTCGCCGCCGTGAAGAAAGTCACTGACTTCAATATCTTCAACAGAATGAACCCATTGCACAATGTTGGACATTCCTTCCTTGCCTGCTATCACACGCATACCGTACAGATAGCCTGCCTTTTCGCACAGTGAACCGAGTGTTACTGCCATAAAATCTCACCTCTTAATCAGTGTCGAATTATTTGCCGAATTTAAGTTCGGCTGCTTTTGCAATAATTTCGGCACAGTCCTTTGTCGAATTTCTTGATGTGTTTAAAAACATATCATAGTTGAGGGGGTCTTTCCAGTTTTCGCCCCTTGTATAGTACTTGTAATATGCAGTACGGTATTTGTCGGTACGCTTTTTCATATCCTTAGCACGCTCTTCCGAAACATAAATTCTTGAACGAATCTTGGAAATGCAGTCGTCATAATACGCATCAACAAATACGCTTAAAACATTTGCCTTTTCTCGAAGAATGTGGTCGGCACATTTTCCGACAATGATACACGACTGGGTGTGCGAAAGCTCCTCAATGATTGCCGCCTGAATATTGTAC
Source organism: uncultured Ruminococcus sp. (assembly GCA_902766775.1). GTDB lineage: Bacteria > Bacillota > Clostridia > Oscillospirales > Acutalibacteraceae > Ruminococcoides. The sequence continues at coordinate 24,534 of CACXEX010000185.1, forward strand.
AAATTCAGATCCGATACAAACGCTCTTGACTCAGGTCTGAGAACATTTGCTGTCGGGAGCTTTGTAAGCGACTTGATAAGGTAACTTCCGTGAAGTCTTTCGTCAACCTCAACAAATTCGCTTTCATCAATTCCGCTCGCCTGTGATGCCATTGTCAGAATCTGTCTTTCATACCACGGAATACCAAGTTTCTCGGAAAGCAGGGAGGCAATCTCCTTGCCTCCGCTGCCAAAACTTCGAGCAATAGTTATAATATAATTGTCCATAATTTTTACCTCCGCTGATTTTATCAGTCGGCTGCGTCACACTTGAGAACTGCATTAAGGAGTACAGATGCACCCTCTGTGCAAAGCTCTGTTGAAGTGAACTCAGGCTCGCAATGTGAATGACCGTCCTTTGACGGAACAAATACCATTGTTGTCGGGAGCATATATGATGCAAACTGAGCATCGTGACCTGCGCCTGAATTAATTTTCTGATTTGAATAACCGAGTTCGTCAACTGCTTCCTGAACAAAATCAACAAGCTGCTTGTCATAGTAAACAGTATCTCTTGTCCATGCGATTTCGTAGCCTGTCTTGCACTTTTCAACTTCTTTAGGCATATTTTCAATAACAGAAACAACCTGTTCAATTACTCGTGGATCTTCGTGACGGGCATCAAGTGAAAATTCAACATAATCCGGGATTACAGTATGTACATTAGGATGACAAAGAATTTCACCTGTTGTGTAAACAAGTTCGGGATCAAGCTTATCAAGCTCAGTATGAAGATATTCAAGAACCTTTGCAGCACCAAAAAGTGCGTCATGACGATACTTCATAGGAGTTGTGCCTGCGTGGTCAGCCTGACCATAAACCTTAATGCGGTAGATTACCATACCGAGTACGCAAGTTACAACACCGATGTCATTGTTTGCGGCTTCAAGGATAGGACCCTGTTCAATATGAAGTTCAAACATTGCCTTATAATCCTTTGGATTAAGTCTGTTTGCCTCATCGCCCTTGTAGCCTGATGCCTCAAGAGCCATACCGAATGTCTTTGTTGGGTCAAGAATTGACTTTGACGCAAGCATATTTTCCTTTTTGAAGTTCTTTGCAATGTCGGCGGGGAGATAATCGTTGCAGACAATACCTGAACACATCATAGCCGGCGGATAGAGTGAACCTTCTTCGTTTGTCCAAATCATAGCAACAAGGTTGTGCTTATGCGGAATCTTATCGTTTGCAACAGTTTCAAGAACTTCCATTGCACCCATAACACCGAGGATACCGTCATAGTTACCGCCGTTCCTTACGGAGTCACAATGCGATGCCATTACAATTGCGGGAAGTGTAGGATCAGAACCCTTGAGGGTTGCATAAACATTTGCAACATCATCAGTTTTGATTTCAGCACCGATTGCTTTCATTCTCTTTACAAATTCTGCTCTCGCCTGCAATGCCTCCGGGGAAAGCGAATATCTTGTAATTCCGCCGTGACCTGCATCACCAAACTTGCTGAAAGTTGAAATTTTATCCTGCATTCTTTCTTTGCTACATGTATACATATACTTTGCACCATCCTTAATAAATTAAATTCTATTTTATAATTTGTTTCTTAATCAATGCTTATTTAAAGCTGTTTTACTGACTTTCTTACCCGAACTTATTGCACCTACGGGACAAACCACCTTGCAAAGATGACAGCCCACACATTTTTTGCCATAGAGAACGGGTTTCTGATTGTCATTCATTTTTATCGCCTGATGACCGCCGTCATAACAGGATACGAAACATCTTCCGCATCCGACACATTTTTCACGGTCAAATTTTGGAAAACATATGTAACTTCTGTCAAGGTCATCGGCAGGAATAATATTGCTTTCTGCAACGCCTGTAAAATCTGAAATCGACTTGAAATTGTGAGCTTTCATATATCGTTTCAAGCCGTCCTTCAAATCGTCAATAATGCGGTAACCATACTGCATTACCGAGGTTGTAATCTGAACTGTTGAGCAGCCGAGTGAAATAAACTCCGCCGCATCATACCATGTTTCGATACCGCCCATACCGCTTATCGGAACATCTTTAAGTCTTTCATCGCTCTTCATCTCGTTAATGAATCTTAATGCAATCGGCTTTACAGCCTTGCCGGAATATCCGCCGACTGACGATTTTCCGCAAACATCGGGAGATGTTGAAAAATTGTCTAGGTTGACATTCATAATACTTTTAATCGTATTGATTGCCGCAAGTCCGTCTGCACCAGCCTCCATTGCCTTAACAGCAGGAGGAATCATTGAAGTGATGTTCGGCGTCATCTTGGCAAGAATCGGAAGTTTTGTTCCCTTTCTTACTGCCTTTGTGTAGGTGTAAACAAGTTCGGGATTTATTCCGACATCACTACCGAGTCCCTCGCCGACCATCTGAGGACAGCTGAAATTACATTCGATAACATCAGCTCCTGCATCTTCACAAAGAGATGCAAGCTTTGTCCATTCTTCTTCATTACTGCCCATAATAGATGCGATGATGACCTTTGTGGGGTAATTTTTCTTTAACTCTCTGAAGAAAGAAAGATTTTCTTCAAGAGAATAGGTTGAAATCTGTTCAATATTTTTGAATCCGACAAATGCGGTATCTTCCTTGTCAAGTTCTGCAAATCGTGGCGAAACCTCGTTCGGGGTAAACATTCCGATTGTCTTGAACGCAACACCTGCCCAGCCTTCATCAAATGCCTTGGCAACCATATCGTAGTTACTGCCGACAACCGATGATGAAAGAAAGAACGGGTTTTCACACTTCACTCCGCACAAGTCGGTGGTGAGATCCGCATCATATTCGGGAACAAATTCTTCTCTTGAAACAATATCCGTAATCTTGTTGATATTAACGGGTGAATCGAACTTTGCTCTGTTGCAAGCCTGCATACAAGCGCCGTCAATGCAGCCCGTACAAGGATTGTCGGCAAGCAGATATCTTGCTCCCTCGGTATTATCAAAATTAACCGAACGGATAATGCGGTCAATTTTGACACCGTACTTACAGGCATTTGCACAAGGTGCGTCCTCGCAGAGCAGGCATCTGCTGCTTTCACTTTTTAAAACAACTTCTCTGTATCCCATAAATATCAACTACTTTCAAAACTTAGATAAATTATTTTGAGGTACTGCGTTTTACATACTTACCGTTACCGGGAGTTCCCACAAAGTCGCCGTTATCATAAACAAGGCTGCCTCTGAGGTAGGTCTGAACGGGATATCCGTGGAGCTTTTTGCCCTCCCAGATAGTATGGTCGCAGTCCGAATGCATATTGTTTACGCTGATTGTAAAGTCTTTGTCCTTATCGTAAATTACGATGTCGGCATCCTTGCCGATTTCAATTGAGCCCTTGTCATCGCAACCGAAGATTTTTGCGGGATTTGTTGAGCAAAGTTCAACTGCTCTTTCAAAAGAAATCTTGCCGCTGTTTGCCGCATCGAGCATATAAGGATAGAGGTTTTCGATACCTGCACAGCCGTTTGGAATCTTTGTGAAATCGTCCTTGCCCCAATCCTTTTCATAGCTCTGGAAAGGACAATGGTCTGTTGCAACCGTATCAATCATACCTGACTTGATTGCTGTCCACAAAGCGTCCTGACTTTCCTTACCCTTCATAGGCGGTGAACATACAAAGTTTCTGCCGTCCTCACGCTTATAGACATCACAGGTAAATTCAAGGTACTGCGGACAGGTTTCAATGTAAATCTTGTGTCCTTCGGTCTTTGCCTTTATACATTCCTCAAGTCCTTCTTTGTCAGCCATATGAACAATGTAAAGAGGAGCGTCAAGGTGACTTGCCCAGTGCACGGCTCTCTTGTCAGCCTCTGCTTCAACAAATTCAGGACGGCTGAGGTAGTGATACCATGCGCTTGTCTTGCCCTCTTTAAGGAACTGTTCCGTTCTCATATCAATGAGGTCGGGGTTTTCTGCGTGAAGATTGATTTTTGCACCAAGTTCCTTTGCCCTGAGCAAAAGTCTTACAAATGTTGCATCGTCAACCATCATATGTTCCTTTTTATATACAAAGAAGCACTTGAAACTTGTAATACCTTCTTTTACGGCTGTTTCCATTTCATCAAGAATTTCGCCGCCGTTAAGGTCGGTGATACAGCAATGAAAGGCATAGTCAACACAAGCCTCTTTTTCAAGAATATCTTTCTTTGAATTTATGAGTCCCATAATTGTTTCACCGCTGTGCTGAACGGGATAATCAAAAACAGTTGTTACACCGCCGCAAGCCGCTGCTCTTGTACCTGAAAGGTAGCTATCGGCAGAAACCGTGCCGCCAAACGGCATTGCAAGGTGAGTATGAACATCAATTGCACCTGGAAGAACGAGTTTTCCCTCTGCATCAACAACCTTGTCTGCATCAAAATCAAGGTTACTGCCGATTGCAACAATCTTGCCGTCATTTACTGCAACATCAGCCTTATAGCTTTCTTTTGCTGTAACAATTGTTCCGTTTTTAATCAATAAATCCATAATGTTTCCTTCCTTTCATATTTGTGACCTTTCAGCCACGGCAGTTTGTTTACCGCCGTGACGAAAGCTTGTATCAATTACTTTGTGAAAAGGTCTTTCTTATAAACAAGTTCAAGACCTGATCTCTGATAAACCTGAGCGATTTCGAGAAGATCCATACCGCCTGCATTAGCAGAAGTAAGGTTTGCTACCCATGTAACACCGAAATCAACTGTGCCGTTGTTTACTGCTGTTGTTTCTGAAATATCACCGCCGCCCGGTGTAATAGTTACCTTAAGGCCAACCTCGTCATAGTAGCCCTTTGCCTGTGCAACATAGTAGCCCATAAACTGTGCCTGCGGTAACCACTTAAGCTGGATTGTAACATCTGTCTTTTCAAGCTTACCGAACTTGCCGTCCTTTGACTCATTTGCAGCCTTGATATACTGTGTGTCACGGATATCGTCAAGTGTAAAGCCTTCAAGTTTCTTTGAAGCCGAAGAGTCGTCAAGCTGTACATACTTCTTGCAAAGGTCGAGTGTCTGCTGCATTGCGTCCTCATCTATATTGCCGTAGTCGCTTACTGTCTTGCCCTTTGTATCTGTTGTAACGAGCTTTGCAACTTCTTTTGCCATATAGAGCTGGTGGTCTGACGATACGGATGAACCCGCATCAAATACAATCTGTGCAGCCTCTTCGGGGTTCTTAACGGCATATGCCCAACCCTTCATAGATGCGTAAAGGAACGCCTTTACTGTGTTCGGGTTCTTCTTTGGAAACTCTTTGGTACAGAAAATGTTATCCTCGAGCATTGCAACGCCCTCATCGTTCATATCAATTGTGCCTACTGTATCGCCGTACTTGTAACCGCCGTCATAGTCGTTCTTTACAAGTCCGAGTTCGTTATATGTCATTGCCGAAGCAAGTGTAATATCGTCCTGATCGAAACCGTCCATTGTGAAATCTTCTGAAAGGTACTTTGTTGGAAGGTCGTACTTCTGAAGAAGTGCGAGAATTTCGTACTCGTTGCCAAGTCCCCAGTTACCGACCTTGCCGTCGGCGGCTGCCTTTTTGATAATCTCTTCATTTGACATCAACTTGCCTGAAGTTGCGCTGTCTTTTGATGATGAATCCGAAGATGAGCTTGATTCGCCGCAGCCTGCAAAAGCTGTTACTGCAATTGCACCTGCAAATACAACTGCGAGCAGTTTTTTGAGTTCCTTTGTCTTTTTCATTTTGATTCCTCCAATTTCAAAATTTGTATGTAAACCGAAAACGGTAAACAACTTACTTGATTCTCCTATTTTTGAGAACAATTGATTCAACAAGCATCAGCACACCGTACATTACAAGTCCGATAAGACAGGCAACAACAATGTATGCCCACGCTGTCGGATACTGACCGAGAACTATGTTTTCCCTGATTTCTCTGCCGACACCGACAATGTATTCTGCAAAGTATTCCGAAACAACCGCACTGATAATGCTAATCGGAACGCTTACTCTGAGAGCGGTAAATACATAAGGTACGGAGTTTGGAAGTCTGAGTTTAAAGAATACAGTGCTTTTCTTTGCCGCATATGACTTCATAAGGTCAAGAGCAAACGGCTTGAGTTCTGTAAGTCCTCTGAAAGCGTTGATGCTCATACTTGCAATGCAGACAATCATAACAACAAGCGTTTTTGCAAACATACTTCTTATGTTCGGGTCACTGCTGATATCCTTTGTCCAGTTTGTCATTACAGGAGCAAGAGCAACAATCGGAATTGCATTGAATGCACCTACAATTGTAAGACCGCCTTTGCCCCACTTCTGAAAGGTTGCCGCAAAAACTGCAATCAGATATCCGATGATTGAACCGACTACAAGTCCGATAACTGCAACGAGAAGTGTGTAGAGTGCATTTTGCGCAAATGCGGGAATGTTGTCAATAATGATGTGACAAATTCTTGACGGAAGCGGAAGAGTGTTGGTGTCCGTATTAAAAATCTTGTGAAGAACCTGTCCCTGCCATAAAGCAAGAATAAGAACACCGAAAAGTATCGGAAGAAGTACCGAACTTACACCCTGAGCGACTTTATTTTCTTTAAGTCTTCGCCAAAGACTTTTTCTTTTCCTGATCAATTAAGCCGCCTCCTTTTTCTTTTTGGCTTTGCGTTCAATTCTCTTTAGCGGTGAAACGACATCTTCAATCCAACCCATAAGAGAACAACTCAAAACGCCTATAACTGCACTGAACACTACGATGTCCCAGAAAACATATATTGACATTGCGTGCTTAAGTGACTGTGAAAGCATACAACCAAGTCCGCCGTCGCCCTGAAGTGTATCAACAAGGATTGACGCTGTAATTGCCATTGGTGCGGCAATTTTAAGACCTGTGAAGAAATACGGAATACATGAAGGAATGAGCATTTTGAAATATACCGTTGATTTCTTTGCGGCATATGAATACATAAGCTCATACTTTTGTTTTTCTACCGAGTTAAGA
>CACXEX010000186.1 GCA_902766775.1 uncultured Ruminococcus sp.
AAACTTACCTCTTCAAAGCCTTCTGTTTCTGCAATCTTAGCCTCAATCTTGCCTGCACAATGAGCACAGTTAAGATTGTCAAGTTGATATTTGTACCTCATATATATGCCTCCTTATTCAAGAACATGGTCAAGTCCCATTTCGATGATTCGTTTTACATGGTCATCGTCAAGACTGTAATAAATCTGCTTTCCTTCACGGCGGACACGAACGAGCTTGTTCTGTCTTAAAACACGCAGTTGATGGGAAATGGTGCTTTGCTCCATATTGAGAACCTCTGCAATGTTAAGCACTGACATCTCATTTTCCGAGATGGTGTACATAATGCGAAGTCGGGTTGAATCACCGAAAACCTTGAAAAGATCTGCAAGCTCAAACAGCACATCAATGTCAGGCATTTCAGGGGTGGTGACTTTTTCTTTTTCATTTTCCATAGCCGTTCTCCTTTATTTTATCTGGTCAATCAATTATTATGTTTGAACATATGAAGATATGTTCATATGTTAATTATAATATAGCATCTCGTTTTCAAAAAGTCAATAGGCACAGGCGAAAAAGTGTAATATTTTTTAAATTTTTTTGCAAAAAACAGCGGTGAAAGTTTTTGCTCTCACCGCTGTAAATATTGTATGCTGTTCTGTTTCGTTTATGCCATTCCGAAATAGCTGAGAATATTGAAACCTGTCGGCATCGGAATTGTAAACATATATATAGTAGAAAGGATAAAGCCTGCAACTGCAACACAGAGCACAATTCTTCTGTTGGGAAGGTTCTTGAATGTTCCTACGATACCGAGCATAAAGAGTACAACCGAGTAAATTACGCTGACAAGGCCGAATGCATCACCGTTTGCGTTATCTTTCTTGCCCTGTTCAAGAAGTTTTTCCGACTCTGCAATGGTTGCTTTTGCATCTTCAAAATAGCTGTCAACATAACCGTCCTTCATAAACGGAGTCACATTTTCCTTTTGATCCATTGCCCAATTAATCGCATCAAGAAATTCATCCGTGCAGTTGTCGCTCATAAGCTGGTCAATTTGGTACTGATATTTTTCCATCTCTGCTTTGTCGTTCTTTGACTCTGCATACTGGTAGTTGAGGTTTGCTTCATTTATATCATTCCATGTAATCATATCCTGCATAAGGTTCTGCGATGCCTCGTTCCACATTGAGTTGCCTTCAGCCGAAAGGTTGTTGCTCTGAGTGTAATTTGTGGCCTGATTTCCTCCGTGAAGTGAACCTATCCACGATGCCCACGCTGTGGCAAGTGCGGTTATTCCGAGAAAAATTGCAACGATGATTTCAATTTTCTCCTCACTGCTTCTTTTATTGATTTTCTTTGGTTCTTTTGCTGATTCGTTCATTTTAAATCCCCCATTAATAAATTATGTATATATTTCTCCGTCTCTGTATTCAATCTCAACAGGGTCGGAGTAATGTGCATTGCCTTTTATGTCTGTAACAACAAATCTGTACAGGTAATTTCCGTCAGAAAGGTCGCTCTCTTCAAGCTTACAGCTGTCGTCATAGGTCAGCTCTCCCATTTCAACGGTGTCGCTGTTTCCGTTGGTATCTTCAATGTCGAAAAGAAATACAAGTTTGTCGCCTTTTTTTAATTTGCGGATATTTCGTGAACTCATTCCGTTGTCCTCAATGCCGTCATATGCTCCGAGAATTGAAAATTCCTCTTTGTCATAATCATAAACTGCACGCAGGTTCGTCTGCTCTCCGTTGAGAAGTACAGGGATTGAGTAAATATTGTAGCTTTCTTCCTGTGATACAAGCTCCGGCGCAACATAGCAGTCGCCTATTGTCATCCACACACCTCTGAAATTGTCTGTGAACACGCCCTTGTCCCAATCTGCTTCAATATCGTTGTCACTTCCGAGTCTTACATATGTATCGCTGCCAGTGTCCATATAGTAAAGTTCAAAGCTGACATCTTGAATATATTCCGTACCCTTATCTGACTTAAGCTCGTAGTAGCCGTTTTTGTTTTTGTCAACCGAAAGCTTTATGTTAACATTGCTTTCGGTAATAGCCGAATCGGTTTTCTCTGTGTTTTCATAAACCCAGTCGGGTGCGTTCCATGTGTCAAAAACCCCGTCAATAAAACTGAGATACGTTGCATTTTTGCTCACCTTTGCATAGCTGTCAAGCACCTCGTTTGTAACACCGAGAGGATAGAAAACAGAAATTCCGTTTGCGTTCTTTCTGTTGTCGCCGTTTACATTATATACAACCGCATCTGTAACAGCATTCTGAACGCTGTTACAATCTTCACCGATTACAGACTTTGTCTTTGCGGCAAGGTCGGAGAGGTCAACCATATTTGTATAGCCCTCGTTGTCGGTATTGCCACCGTAGTTTTCAGCCTTTGTGGCGGCTCTTGCAAAGTTATTGAAAGTTTCAATGTCCTCGGTTGTATTTGTCATTTTTGACGCCATACCCGTAAATGAATCCGTCACAGCCGAAATTTTTGACAGGTCAATTACGGAAAGAGTTGCCATTGACTCATTTTGGTTTGTTTTACATTTTTCATAGTAGCTGTCGCATATTGAAGTGCCGATATCTGAACCGCTTGCGTCAATATTATCCGAAAGATAGTTCAGCCACTCGGTATAGTTCCAGCCGCCGCCCGGTTCGTATTCTTCTGACGCAACCATATATTTTGCATGATTCTGAACAGATTCAGCTGTTTCAAGCGTTGCCATAAGGCAGGTGTCAAAGCCTATCATTTCAAAATTTACATCCGAATCGTCAAGTGCTGTTTTAAGCTCGTCAACCGTAATGCTGTCGTTGTCGTGCAGTTCGTCATAGCACACTCCGCCGACAGAACCGCCGCCGTGATTCCAGAATGTGAGAACATATTTTTCAGCAGAATAGTTTTCTTTTGCCCAGCTTATAAAATCTGATAGGGCAGAGGGGTCGCCCATTGATGTATTCTTTGGACTTTCAAGCTGTACAAGCTCACCGTCACTTACGGAAAATCTTTGAACTTTGCCGTCTGATATGCTGTCGTTCTGCCATGTGGTTGTGCCGCCAGTTTGAATAATGTAATTCACATTGTCTGACAGATTTGACTGAAGAATTTCTTCAAGGTTTTGTGTGGCGGCGCCTCCTTCACTTTCAAGGTCAGTACCGCAGAGGTACATCATAACCGTCCATTTTGCATCGGCGGTCTTTTCGTCCGTTGCGGAACACCCCGAAATAAGTCCTGCGGCGATTGCGGCACAGGTTATTGAGGCTATAACTTTGTTTTTTGTTTTCATAATTTTGCTGCAACACCTTTTTATAATTTTGTTAAGTTTAAAAAGTTAAGCCGATTACTTTTCTGTTTTAATCATATATGATTAAAAATTTAAATTCAATGCAAGTGGCAGTAAAGTCATTTTTTCGGCAGGATAATCATTTTTTCGATTTTTTTCGATTTCAATTATTTAAAAAATTTACCTCTGAACATTTTTGTTTTATCCCATTGATTTGCAAAGAATATATATGTAAGATGAATGGTGCACGCAAATTCTTATTTCAGAAAGAAAATATCTGTTTCAATTTGTAATATTTTTACAAAAATCACGCCTGAAAAGTTACTCGTTTTTAAGAAAAATAAGTTAAAAATCAGGCGCTTGGTTATATTAAAAACAAAAAGAGCAATAAATCAGCAATTTGAGTACAAGTTGCCCAAAAATAAATTACAGTTTTAATAATCCGTTGACTTTACTACAATTTTGTAGTATCATTTTCTGTAAGAGAATTGTGGAGTTACATCTGCGTAACCGAGTGGATTCGTTTTTAATTAAATGTAACAAATTAGTTCTCATTCCGAATTTTGAATTCGATTTATATTTGACTTTTACTTTATTTTATATATCAGATTATACAGATTTTATATCTTCTACACATTTAATTGGGGTGTAACAATTGGAGAAGTTCGTAGTTACCGGCGGAAAGCCATTATCGGGTGAAGTGACAATCAGCGGTGCAAAAAACGCAGCCGTTGCGATTATTCCGGCAGTTATTCTTTGTGATGAACCTTGCCAGATAGAAAATATTCCTAACATCAGCGATGTATCGCTCATCAGCAGAATTCTTCAGCAGTTGGGCGCAAATGTAAGACGAATCAACCGTTCGTCTTTGTATATTGATCCTACAAAAATCCGTACATGCAATGCAGTTACCGACCTTGTAAGAGGTATGAGAGCATCATACTATCTTCTCGGTGCGCTTTTGGGTAAGTACGGCAAGGCTAAGGTTGCTCTTCCGGGCGGCTGTAACTTTGGCGTGCGTCCAATCGACCAGCACCTCAAGGGATTTGAGGCTCTTGGTGCAACAACTCAGCTTGTTGACGGTGCCATTATTGAGGCGGAATGTGATAACCTTGTGGGCACACATGTGTACCTTGATGTTGTGTCTGTTGGTGCAACAATGAACATTATGCTTGCCGCATCAAAGGCAAAGGGTCAGACTATTATCGAAAATGCCGCAAGAGAGCCGCATATTGTTGACCTTGCAAACTTCCTTAACTCTATGGGTGCGGATGTCAGAGGTGCAGGTACGGATGTTATCAAAATCCGTGGCGTTGAGTATCTTCACGGCGTTACTTATTCGATTATTCCCGACCAGATTGAGGCAGGAACATATATGTGTGCTGCCGCCGCAACAAGAGGTTGTATTACAGTAAAGAATATTACACCAAAGCACCTTGAATCAATCAGTGCAAAACTGCGTGAAATGGGTGTTAAGATTACAGAGTATGATGAGGCTCTCAAGGTTGACGCAACAGTAGGTCCGCTCAAGCGTTGTAATATCAAGACAATGCCGCATCCGGGTTTTCCAACCGACTGTCAGCCGCAGTTTGCCGCATTGCTTATGAGTGTTCCGGGAACAAGTATTATTAACGAAAATGTCTGGGATAACCGCTATCAGTATGTCAGCGAGCTTGTGAGAATGGGTGCACAGATTTCTGTTGAAGGCAGACTTGCAATCATCGAGGGTGGCACTCCGCTTACAGCGGCTCCGGTTAAAGCAACAGACCTTCGTGCAGGTGCGGCTATGATTATTGCTGCTCTTGAAATCAACGGCACAACCGAGATTTCTAACATTCAATACATTGAGCGTGGCTATGAGGATGTTGTTGAAAAGTTCAGAGCACTCGGCGCAGATATCAAGAAGGTATATTTTACAGGTGACAACGAGCAGGAACTCGGAGCCTGATTAAAACTTAATTAAAAAACAAAGCCGTTTTCTTTGTGAGAACGGCTTTTTGTGTGCGATAAATTTACAAAATTCAAATTATGTGATATCATATTTGGCAGACTAAAGATAGGGATTGATTGTTTTGGCAAGAGCAGTGCCGCTGTTCAGCGGAAGTAAAGGTAACAGCTACTACATAGGTTCGGCAACCGAGGGTGTTCTGATTGACGCAGGCCGTTCGTGCAAGCAGATTGAAAACGCTATGCTTGCAAACGGACTTGATATGAGTAGTATCGGGGCAGTTTTTATAACCCACGAACACACAGACCATTGCAGTGCCTTGCGGGTGCTTGCAAAGCGTTACGGCTTTAAAATTTATTCAAGCTTTGGTACTCTCAAAGCATTGAGAGCAGGCAATAAGATTGAACCCAATGCTGATGCTAATGTTATTACAGATGAAGTTGCAATCGGCAATATGCGTGTTCAGCGAATTGACACACCGCACGATGCGGCAGAAAGTTGTTGCTATCGTGTTACCGCTCCCGACGGAAAATCCGCACTCATTGCAACGGATATGGGTATTATGCTGCCCGATGTCAGAACTGCCGCAGAGCAGAGCGACTTTGTTGTGCTTGAATCAAACCACGATATAAATATGCTCAAAAACGGAATTTATCCTTATCCGCTAAAGCAGAGAATCCTTTCAAACAGAGGACACCTTTCAAATGAGGCGTGTGCAAAGGAACTTGTGAACCTTGTTGAAAAGGGAACTTTAAGGCTTATGCTCGGACACTTGAGTGAAGAAAATAACACAGTTCCGCTTGCAATGTCAACATCTGTTGACCTGCTCACATCAAACGGAATGAAGTACAAAAGCGACTATTCGCTTGATGTTGCACCGAGTGTCAGCACAACCAAAACCATTATCTTTTAACTTTAAATAAGCGAGAAAAATATGATTAAGATTAACATAATCTGTATCGGCAAAATCAAGGAAAAATATTTTACCGATGCAATTGCAGAGTATGCAAAACGCTTGACCGCCTTTTGTAAATTCAATACCATTGAGCTTTCGGAAGAACGCATAAAGAGCAACACACCAAACCAATCGCAGATTGACGAGGTTATCTTGTCTGAGGGAAAACGAATTATGCAGAAAATTTCACCCTCTGATTATGTTGTTGCAATGTGCATTGAAGGCAAGCTGATGTCAAGTGAGGAGCTTTCAAAGCTGATTGACAATGCGTCCGTAAGCGGAAAAAGTACCGTTGATTTCATTATCGGCGGCAGTTACGGACTTGACGAATCGGTCAAGAAAAGGGCAGATGTTCGTCTTTCAATGAGCAGAATGACCTTCCCTCATCAAATGGCAAGAATGATTTTAAGCGAACAGATTTACCGTGCATTTGAGATTTCATCAAACGGTAAATATCATAAATAATTTACGGAGTTACTATGGCACTTGACGGAATTTTTTTAAGACATATTAAAAATGAAATAGAAAAAGAGGCTCTCGGTGCAAGGGTGTCGCAGATTTATCAGCCGAACAGAGAAGAACTCGTGTTTGGACTGAGAACATTTTCGGGCAACAAAAAGCTGTTGCTTTCGGCAAGGGCAAATTCACCGAGGGTGAACTTCTGCTCGTCAACACCCGAAAATCCTGCACAGCCGCCAATGTTCTGTATGCTTTTGCGAAAAAGAATCGGCGGCGGAAAGCTTGTAGGACTTCGCCAGAACGGTTGCGACCGTGTTCTTATGCTCGATTTCGAGTGTGTGAACGAACTCGGCGACACGGTGATGATAACCGTTGTCTGCGAAATTATGGGTATGTACAGCAACATAATTATCGTTGATTCAAACGGTGTTATCATCGACTCGCTCAAGCGTGTTGACCTGACAATGAGCAGTAAAAGACTTGTACTGCCGAATATAAAATACGAAGTGCCCGAATCGCAGAACAAGCTGAATTTGCTTGAATGTACGGCACTTGATGTGTGTACTGCCGTGAAAAATCTCGACACGGAAATGCCGCTTAACAAGGCTCTTTTAAGAACAATTGAGGGTGTTTCTCCGATTGTATGCCGTGAGATTGAATACAAGGTTATGGAGGGTGCAACCAACAAAATTGAGGGTGTGCTTTTTGACAAACTTGCAAATGAAATCGAAAAGCTGAAAAGCGTTTGTACCGACTGTTCGGGCAAGCCTGTTGTGGTTTACCGTGAGGACGGCAAGCCCATGGACTTCTGCTTTATGAATGTTGAGCAGTACGGCGATTTTGCAAAGGTTGAGAGCAAGGAGAGTTTCTCCAATTTGCTTGACGGATTCTATGAAGCTCGTGACAGCCGTGATAGAATGAGGGTTAAGTCACAGAGCCTTACAAAGCTTTTGAACAACACCCTTGAAAGGCTTGCACGAAAAATTGCAAAACAGCAGAGCGAACTTGAACGCTGTGCAGACCGTGAGCATCTGCGTATCTGCGGCGACCTTTTGCAGGCGAATATCTACCGCATTGAGCGTGGTGCCGAGTATGTTGATGTTGAAAACTTTTACGATGAAAACAACGCGATTTTACGCATAAAACTTAATCCGGCAATCTCACCTTCGGCAAATGCACAGAAGTATTACAAGGATTACCGCAAGGCTAAAAATGCGGAAATTATGCTCAAAGAACAGCTTGAAAAGGGCAGAGAAGAGCTCGATTATATCGACTCGGTTCTCGATACGGTTGACCGTGCAGAGAATGAAAAAGACCTTGCGCAAATTCGTGAGGAACTTACCGAACAGGGCTATCTCAAGGTTCAAAAGGGCAAAAAGGTTCGTCAGACAACTCTGCCACCGCTTGAATTTGAATCAAGTGACGGCTTTAAAATTCTTGTCGGAAGAAACAACCGTCAGAATGATAAACTGACCTTGAAAACAGCGTCAAAGAATGATATGTGGCTACACACAAAGGATATTCACGGTTCTCATGTAATTGTTGCTTCGGACGGTAAAGAGATTTCCGACACGGCAATCTATGAGGCGGCACAGCTTGCGGCTTATCACAGCAAGGCGAGAAACAGCAGTCAGGTTCCCGTTGACTACACACTTGTTCGCTATGTATCAAAACCCAACGGCTCAAAACCGGGAATGGTGATTTATGTCAACAACAAAACGCTGTATGTAAAGCCGTCACAGACGGTTGAAAAGCAGTAAAGTATTTTAATAAAAATTAAACGGAGGGCAAGACGCTCTCCGTTTTTTATGTTAATTTATTTGTTTTTAATGGGCGGTAAAATCGAATGTAAAAATTCATATTTGAGGGGTGTAGAATTTGAACTCATACCCTTTAAAATTTGCACCTACCCCCTTCAGAATTTGAACCCGTCCCCTTCAGAATATGCAGGGGACCCCTTCAAAATTTGAAGCCTAATAATACCCATAGAAAAAGACTAAGAGAATAATACCCAGTAAACAATACCAAGTGAAAAAGGGATAGAAGTTCAAATGATTGAACTGACAAAAGATCAGCCTTCAAAATCCCAATCGGGGACATAGCTTTCGTCTGCCGAAGAAAGCTCCTGTGTAAAACCGTCAATTCCCATTCTCATCATTTCAAGTTTTACCTTGTCATATTCTCTGCGTGTGATTTTGCGGTTAATTCGTGAAAATTCTTTGTCGCTTACCTTGCCCATAGGAATGTACTGACACATAAGGCTGAACAACACTTGATTGCCAAATCTGCGTTTTACAATATCAAGCACCTCAAGGCTGTTTTTGGTGTGAGCGGGCAGAATAAGATGTCTTACAATAACACCCCTTTTCATAATGCCGTCCTCGTCAATCTGAGGCAGGCCAACCTGATATATCATCTCGTGAATTGCGGCAATAGCGGTGTTGACATAATTCGGCGCAGAAGAATATTTTACCGCAAGAAAATCATCGGCGTATTTAAAGTCGGGCAGATAGATGTCAACAAGTCCGTCAAGCATACTGAGTGTTTTCGGGCTTGTGTATCCGCTGCAATTATATACAATCGGAATTCTCGGTTTGTAGATTTCAAGACTCTTGACAACTGCGTGTGCAAAGTGGTCGGCTGTGACAAGGTTGATGTTATGCACGCCTTTGTCCTCAAGCTCCTTGTAGCACTCCGCAAGCCTCTCGGGCGTAATGGTTCTTCCGCCGTCCTCGTTTGAAATCTCGTAGTTCTGGCAGTAAACACATCTCATTGTGCAACCTGAAAAGAAAACAGTTCCGCTGCCCTTTGTACCGCTTATGCACGGCTCTTCGCCATAGTGTGGAGCAACTCTTGCAACAACGGGCAACTCTCCCATTTTACAAAAGCCGTTTCCGCTGTGGGCAGTGCGGACAGCTCCGCATTTTCTCGGACATAAATTGCAAATCATATTATCACCTTGTTGTCTGATATGTAATGTTTAATAAAACATTAAACATTATTGTACCACGATTTTGACAAAAGATAAAGTCTTTGCAAATTAAAGTGTGAAATCCGTCAGATAATCTTCTATAATATCGTCAAGCTGACATAGTTCAAGCTCAAGCTCGTTGCACATTTCAACAAGCTCCGTCATCTCACGAAAGCTCTCGCTTATTCCCGAAACGGACTTCAAAAGCCTTTTACCGCAAAAAGCACTTATGCCAAAGGTGTTTCCTCCGTTTTCGGGGGTATGATTCAATTTGTAGGTTATCATATTTACCCTCCGGGTGATAACCGGCCACAAA
>CACXEX010000187.1 GCA_902766775.1 uncultured Ruminococcus sp.
GACAGTAGAATTTATGCGTGCATTTGCATTTAACGCACAAATCACACTTCACCTCAAATCTGTTTACGGTGACAACTCTCACCATATTACAGAGGCTTTGTACAAGGCTTGCGCACACGCACTTCGCCTTGCAGTAAAGCAAAATTCTTCAAATGTACTTCTTTCAACTAAAGGAGTGTTATAATGATTATTTTACCGGCTATTGATATAAAGGACGGCAATTGTGTTCGTCTTTTCAAGGGTGACTACGCAACCGTTCAGAAGGTAGCAGAGTCCCCATATAAAGCTGCCCAAAGCTTTGCTGATGCAGGAGCAGAGTGGATGCATATGGTTGACCTTGACGGCGCAAAAGACGCTAAACTTGTTAATGCCGACCTTATTGCAGATGTTGCAAAATCTTCAGGACTTTCCGTTGAAGTCGGCGGAGGAATCCGTGATATGAAGGCTGTCGAGTATTATCTTTCAAGAGGTATCAACCGTGTTATTCTCGGCTCAGCAGCAGTAAAAAATCAGCAGCTTGTCATTGATGCCGTAAAAGAATACGGTGACAAAATTGTTGTAGGCATTGACGCAAAGGACGGTATGGTTCGTGCAGAAGGCTGGATTGACAATTCAGAAATTAATTATATTGAGCTTGCAAAGCGAATGGAAGATGTCGGCGTAAAAACTATTGTTTTCACAGATATTGATCAGGATGGTACTCTTGCAGGTCCGAACCTCAAACAGCTTGATGATCTTGCTCACGAAGTAAGTTGTAATATCATCGCAAGCGGCGGTGTTGCAGTTCTTAAGGACATATTAAACCTTGCTGAACTTGATGTTTACGGTGCAATCTGCGGCAAAGCTATCTACACAGGTTCGCTTGATTTAAAGCAGGCCATCGAAATGACAAATAAAATTTGAGGTAATTATGGATCTTGATAAATATTTTGTAAAATCTGAACTCATTCCTGCGATCATTCAGGAAAAATCAACGGGCGAAGTTCTTATGCTCGCATATATGAACCGTGAAAGTATGCAGAAAACTTTTGAAACAGGTTACACTTGGTTTTGGTCGAGAAGTCGTCAGGAACTCTGGAACAAAGGCGCAACTTCAGGTCATCTGCAAAAAGTAATTGATATATATGCCGATTGTGATGACGATACATTGCTCATCACAGTTGAACAGACGGGTGCAGCCTGTCACACAGGAAATCATTCTTGCTTTTTCAAAAAATTAAAATGAGGAGAAACCACTATGAACGATAAAGAAGTACTTGCAGCGCTTTATGCAACAGTAGAAAACAGAAGAGATAACCCAAAAGAGGGTTCATATACATGTTACCTTCTCGACAAGGGAATTGATAAAATTCTCAAAAAAGTAGGCGAAGAGTGCAGTGAAACAATCATTGCAGCAAAAAATGATGATAACAGCGAAACGGTTTATGAAATTGCAGACCTTATCTATCATCTCACAGTTATGATGGTAAAGCTCGGTATTCCGCTTGAAGATGTTCTTGCTGAGCTCGACAAGAGAAGTGAAAAAACAGGAAATCTAAAAAAGTTTCATGTTGTTGACAAAAATTCTTAATAATAAAACATAAACAAAAAGGCCCTATGACTTTGGTCATAGGGCTTAACAGTATGTAATAGTATATAGTCTTATGCATTAACAAATGCAAATTTGGAAATAGCCTGCTTAAGGTTATCATCAGGCTCAGATTCAAGAAGAAGTTCAATCGGAATTTTTTCATCAATTGCAAAAAATCCCATCAAAGAATGAGCGTCAACAGTATTATCGCCGTTTTTGAGCATCATTACTGTATCCGGAAAGTGAGCAAGAGTTTCAAACATATCAATCATTTCTTTTTTATTTTTAATAGAAACCGGTACAGAAAACAAGATCTCACCTCCATTGTTCAACTTATCTATATTTTATCATTGATTTTTGTTTAAATCAACAATGAATTAATGAATTTTTGCAATTTCAACTATTTACCCAAAAAAGGATGGTAATTCAATGAATTTTAATATAATTACACTCGGCTGCAAGGTTAATCAGTATGAATCACAAGCAATGCGTGAAGATATGCTGAAAAACGGTTTTATATTGTCGGATGACAAAGAGAAGGCCGATATAACTATTGTGAACAGCTGTACTGTAACATCAGTGAGCGACGCAAAGAACAGAAAAATTCTTAACCGCGTACGCCGTGAAAATCCGAACGGTATTATCATTCTTACCGGTTGTATGCCCCAAGCTTTTCCGGAAGAGAGCGAGAATTTTGCCAACTGTGATATTGTACTCGGAAATGCTAAAAGAGCCGAGCTCGTTCCGTCAATTTACAAGTTTCTCGAAGAAAAACAGAAATTTGTTCATATATCAGAGCATATCGGAAAAGGCGAAAAATACGAAAACCTTTCCGTATCATCACTCGGTGAGCATACAAGAGCTTTCATCAAAATTGAGGACGGCTGCAACAGATTCTGTTCTTACTGCATTATCCCGTATGCAAGAGGCAGAGTTCGTTCAAAATCTCTTGAAGATTTAAAGGCAGAACTTATTCAGGTTGCTGCAAACGGCTACCGTGAGGTTGTTCTTGTAGGTATCAACCTTTCAGCCTACGGTCTTGACGAAGATTTTGACCTTGCAGATGCGGTAGAATGTGCATGTTCAGTTGAAGGCATCGACCGTGTAAGACTTGGTTCAATCGAACCCGAAAGAATGGACAAAGAAATGATTGCCCGTCTTGCCGCACAGCCAAAGTTCTGTCCGCAATTCCACCTCTCACTCCAGAGCGGTTGTGATAACACACTTAAAGCTATGAACCGTCACTACAATTGTGCCGAATACGCTGAAATTGTTTCAAATCTCAGAAACGCTTTTGAAAACAGCTCTATGACAACCGATGTAATGGTTGGGTTTGCAGGAGAGACAGAAGAAGACTTCAATGCATCTCTTGAATTTGTAAAGTCAATCGGCTTTGCAAAAGTGCATATCTTCCCGTACTCACGCCGTAAAGGCACGGTTGCTGATAAAGCACCAAATCAGATTGATCCGCAAATTAAAGAGCAGAGAGCTAAAATTATGGAAAAAGTCTGCGATGAAACAAGAAGAGAATTTCTTAAAGAACAGGTTGGCCTTTGTGAATCCGTTCTCGTAGAAAGACTCCGCCACGGTTACCTTGAAGGCTACACAAAAAACTATACACCTGTTCATATTAATTCCGAAGATACTGCCCTTTGCGGTAAAATTATTGATGTAAAAATCACGAAATCATTTGATGATTACTGCGAGGCTGAGTTAGTTTAAAGCGTTAATCAGATTATTAACTTCTTTTTTGGCAGTATCATCTTCAAGACAATTATAGCTGTACAGCATAAAGCCTTTGACAGATTTGTTGTTACTCAAAATTTTATATTCATCGGCAAGAATAGTGTCGCTTAAAAGCCATGTTTCTTCGTCATAATCGCCGTTTCCTGCCTTATAACCGCCAAGACCGACATACAGCTTTACATTCTCGTCAAAGTCAAGAGATGTCCAGCTGTCAAGACAATCTTCAAAAGTTAGGGCAGGGTTTTCAAGGCTAAAGTAAATCTGCGGACAGATGTAATCTACAAAGCCTCTGCAGGTACACCACGATTTTACATCTGCATACAATCCGTCATTATTCTTTATATTGCCCTGAGGTGATATGCCGAACTCAACTGATGAATCCACATTTTTAATCGTCCTGTAAACCTTACAGATTAGCGTATTTACATTCTGCATTCGCCAATTGTCAAGGCTCATACAGTTTTCTTTGCCGTATTTTTCAATATAGGACTCATACTGCTTTTTATCAAAGTCTTCATCTTTGGTAGGGTAGAAGTAGTCGTCAAACTGTATCCCGTCAACATCATAATTTTCTGCAATTTCCTTTACACCGTCACAAATCAGATGTTGTGCAGTCTCGTTTTACGGGTCAAGGAAAATCCCGTTGTCGGTTTCTATGCCGATTTCAGGGTTCTTTTTGTAGGGATTGTTGTCTGAAAGCTTTTCCGGAGTTTCATTTGAACTGATTCTGTACGGATTAACCCACGCATGAATTTTTAAATTATTTTCTTTGCATATCTCGCACATAATTTTCAATGCGTCATATTCCGGATTTTTACCTTGTGTGCCTGTGAGAATATGTGACCACGGAAAATAGCTTGACTTATATAATGCGTCACAAAACGGCCTTACCTGTACGATAAGCGTATTAAAACCGCTGTCACGGCATTTTTGTGCTATTTTAGTAAATTTATCTTCAAACGCTTTTTGTGTCTTTGAGCCTTCATTTTCCATTGAAAGCTCCATATACGACACCCACACACCTCGCATTTCTTCATTACTTTCGGGTGTGTCGGAAGTTGCTTTTGATGACACGACTGCAACGCTGTCGGTATTATTCTGTTTTTGCGGCGGTTTTCCCCTTATAAATGAGCTTATGCAGATAACGCTTAACATAGCTATTACAGATACTATAATCGGAACAATCTTTCTGTTTTTCAATCAAATCATCCTTTGGAGTTCTCATGGAAATTTTCGTCATATACATTTGCATCATCAGCCTGATATCAATTATCGTAACAGTCTGTGACAAATACTTTGCAATTCACCACAAATGGAGAGTAAGAGAAAGCACATTGCTTATTCTCTCCGCACTTGGAGGAAGTGTTGCAATGTACATTACAATGCAATTAATCAGACACAAAACAAGACATATTAAATTTATGCTTGGCATACCGATAATATTTATAATCCAGCTGATAATTCTGTTTTTTGTATGGAGGATGATTTATGTCTGACAGACTGTATTTTCCCGTACCTGTCGAATGTGACAATATGCTTGCCCAAAGATTTCTGCGTGATAAATGCGGTCTCTCTGCAAGAATAATAACACGACTGAAAAGAGAAAAAGACGGTATTTTGATGGACGGAAAAATTTTAAGAACGATTGACTATGTCCAAAGCGGAAAAACTGTTTCAATTGCAATCCCAGATGAAAAATGCGAGATTAAACCGACAAAGGGAACGCTTGATATAAGATATGAGGATGAACATTTTCTTGTGGTAAACAAACCGCACTCAATGCCTGTTCATCCTGTAAAACAGCATCAGAGTGATACGCTTGCCAATATTGTTTCGTACTATTGCAGTCAAAACGGCAAGCCGTTTGTATTTCGAGCAATCAACCGACTTGACAAGGACACCTCAGGGCTTGTTCTCATAGCCAAAAACCGTTTTACAGCTAATGCCGTAAAAAACAAAACGCACAAAGTCTACTACGCTTTGTGCGAGGGTGAAATAGATGATGAAGGCGTAGTTGATAAGCCTATGGATTTGCGTGATGATTCCAAAATGGTGAGAATTGTCCGTAATGACGGAATGAAGGCTGTTACACACTACAAACCGCTTGTTACAACTAAAGAATACACTTTACTTGAATTGTGGCTTGAGACAGGCAGAACACATCAAATTCGCTGCCATATGGCTTATTTAGGGCATCCGCTTATGGGGGATGACTTGTATGGCGGAAAGCTTGATAAAATTACAAGACAGGCACTTCATTGTTCCAAACTTGAGTTTTATCACCCCATAAAAAACGAATATATTACAGTTACTGCTGAAATTCCTGATGATATGCAGTCGATAATAGATAATAAATAAAAACGAGGATTGAACCTAAATTTGTTCAATCCTCGTTTTTTTATGTTTGAGTATATTTATTTAACTCTGTTTACACTATAAATGGTAAATCCGTTGAATTCTTTTACATCTTGATAAACAACAACCGAATTGTCTTGACCGTAATATTGATTAAGATAATTTTCTTTTATAAAAGTAATGTTTTTATCAATGACAAATACATTCCTTCCGTCAATTACAGCCTCGTAAATGTTGGTAGAAAGGTTCCTGTTTACGAGCTGGTCTTTCTGGTGAAGATATCCGAACCCGTCAACATTATTAAGAAAATTTGAAGAAAATCCCCAAAGCGGATGAATATAATTGTCGGTGTAGGATATATATTCCTTTGCTGTCACAGGATCAAGTACATAGTAATTTTCAGGGTGTCTGTCAACTTCTGTGTATAGATCACTTGGCTTTTTGTCATACGAAACAGGTGTAAGGTGGAAGAAATATGTTGTACAACCTGCGGCACACAACGTCACAAGAGCTACAACTGAAATAAGAATCGTCTTCTTATTTTTATCTGCAATGTTATTATACTCTTCTTTTCTAAGATGACCAAAATCAAATGAATAAATCATAAATGAGAGAATCATCAAAAGAACACCGTACATTGTGTATGCCGAAGAATCCATTGCATAACGCACATACATACACGATGCAAAACCAATCACAAGATACAGTGGGGGAAAGAAAGCAAATCTTTTCTTCTGTACTATGATAAAAGCCACCATAACAGCAATAGTTACTATAAAGACAATCAAATATGAGTCAAGACCGGCAATGTGTCCCCACGCATCAGAAAACATAGCACCTACTTCTCCAAAGAAATCGTAAGGGTTCTCCTGCCTCTGTATCTCAGCAACTTTCTCAAGTGCATTTGTATTCAAACCGTTGTTTTCGTCATAATATCCGTCAACAAACAGTTCATATTCATTCGACGAGCTTATTCCGACAGAATTAAGTTCATTTCGGCAATCAGAATAATTAGGAAATGCATTGTTGTCAGTTTCATCTGTGAGTACGCTGTATTTATACATACCTGAAGTTTCAGCATTAGCATTATTTACCGAATATGAATAATATTCAAGTCCACATCCGATAAGCACGATGAAAACAAATACCAGGACAAACGGTCTGAAATACCAAAAGAATTTTCTAAACGGTAATTTATATTTTCTCTTTGCAATCATATCACCTATAAAGAATGCGATAAAGAAAGCAAGACCTACGAAGAAATATTTAAAACATAGGAATGTACCAAAAACAATTTCTGCAAGTCCGACCCAGAAGGGAAGAGAGTATCTCTTATTTCTTATTGCATTAAGTGCCATCAAAAATCCCGCAGTCAGCAACAAAGCAGATGTTTTGCTGCTGAGTATGTGGGAATAATGGTCAAATGAAAACAGAATGTTCAGTAAAAGCGTAAATATGAGTGCTTTATCTTTTCCAAATTTATCTGCAAAAACAAAAGTAAGTGAGGAAAAAGCGGCACAAGAGAGTAAAATCTGAAAAAGTACAAAACAGTTGAAGTTCATTAATACATATTGCAACGAACCTGTGATTGTCGCAAAAATATAATTAATCTCACTGCTGTAATAGTTATGATACTGACAGATATACAACGAATTGTAAAAATCGTCGGAGCTGTCATAGGAAAATGCAGTAATACCTATAATCAAAACCATAATCACAATATTAACTGCCAAAGCAAAGAAAGTTTTGCTTTTTAGTGCGTTTAATATTTTCTCTTTCATAATAACTTACCTCTGCATTGTCATTATTGTTCCTGTATTATTTTCTGGATCTTCTTTCGTTAATCAAAAGCTGAAGATTCTTTTGTTCGTAAGTATTGAACTTAACATTCTTTTCAAACTCATCAGCTGTATATTTTCCCTCATACCAAGACTGTGAATTGAAATAAGCGTTAAGAGTAGCATCCTTAAAAATTCTTCCTCTTCTTGCGTAAATTTCATTGATAGCAAGCTGAAGGTCATCATCGCTCAATGCCTTAACCTGTGCATTGCTCAGATATGAAGAATCGCTGTTAGGGAAAATAAAACCGCTTTTACTGTTGTTTGTATTTGTATGGCTTGATTGCTGTGTCTTTGAACTTTCTGAATTAGCGTTGTTTGAAGAACTGTTCTGATTATTAGATGACTGCTGAGCCTGTGTCGCAGGAGCCTCAGTTTCTCTCTGAATCTGTCCGCTTGAAATTACAAGCTTAACAACTGTGCCTGTACTTGCACTTGTGTCACCCTCGGGAGTTTGAGAGATAATATATCCTTCCGGATAATCATAGCTGTACTCATAATCGGAAATTTCAACTGTAAATCCAGCCTGTTCAAGAAGTTTCTTGCCGTAACTGTAACCATAGCCAACAACTGGGACAACATTGTTATATGAAGAAGATGTTGTAACCTGTTCTGTTGTAGCAGGAACAGTAGTAGGTGCTACCGTACTCGGTGTCTGTGTGGTTACTTCAGCAGATGTCGTAGTTTCGGTTGTAGTAGTCTTATTATTGTTAGAGAATGAGTTTGATAAACCGTTATATACGCAGAAACCGATAAATCCAAGTGCTGCGGCAATTACAACGGCACAAAGAATAATAACAAATTTGTTCTTCTTTTTCTTTACATTTTCGTTGTCATTCTCTTCGTCTTTATAACCGAATTCACTATTTTCCTCATTTTCAAAACTGTTATCGTCAAAGTTTGTTTTATCATCAACTTTGTTTGACTCTTCAGTTTTTTCCTGTGATGGAGCCACACTTGGCTCGTCCTCAAAGAAATCACCGTAGTCTTTTGTAGAATCGTTTGCGGTAAGATTATTTTTATGATCAGCACCGGAGTAATTTTCAAATACATCAGTACTTGTAACTGTGGGAAGAATTTCAGGTGTAACATCGCTGTTGCTTGAAATATCTTCAAATTCTTCAGGTTTCTTGTCTGTAACAGTTTGTTCCTTCTTGTCATCTTCGCTTGATACTGAACTAATATCTTCAAATTCAGGCTTTTTGTCTTCTGTTACTTCATCAGTCTTAACCTCAGAATTTTCAGGTTCATCTACTGCATCGGTAACATCTACAACTTCAAAGCCGCCGTCATCATCACTCTCACCGGCGTTGGTATTTTCATCAGTGTTTGTATCTGACACATTTTCTGAATTACCTGCGGTCACTTCATCAGTCGGCAATGGATTCTCGTCACCTAAAACTTCTGCAATGCCAAGCTGTTCGCCGGCACCGAATTCATTATCCAGTACAGTATCTTCAACAGTCTGAACTTCGTCCTTAGTATCAAAATCATCCTGAGATTCAGTAGGTTCGGTATCCTCAAACTCATCATAATCGTATTCCTCAAATACATTGCCGTCAAAATCAGTGCTTTCTGGAACAACGACATCGGGATTCTGAACAGGGGAGGGAACGTTTCCAATCTCATCTTTGATTGATGTTAGTGCATTCTTAATATTACTTGCATTTTTCCAACGATTAGCATTTTCAGGCTGACAGGCAATCATAATAACGCTCTTAAGCTTTTCATCACCATCGGAAGGTGCGGAAATTGACTTGCCTGAGAGTCTCTCTTCGCAGGCAGTTTTTCTGTCACAAGAATCACTTTCAAAAGGAATTTTTCCGCCGTTACACATAGCATACATAATAATTCCGACAGAATAAATATCAGTGGTGAAGTCAACGTTTTCCTGTTTATAAACCTCCGGAGCGACATATGATGTATCATCAATCTTGCCTTCAAAGTCGGTGAAACCGCCGATTTTATACTTTCCGTCAGCAGTTACAAAAATATTTTTTGGTGAAATATTTCCGTGAAAAATATTTTTTGTTTCAAGTATTTCAAGCATTTCACTCATCTGAATACCAAAATCAACAACTTCATTTTCACTGAAAGTTTTAGTCTTCATAAGAGTTTCAAGACTTGTCAGATCCTCCGTAAATATGTATAAATCGCAGGTACTCTTACCGGGATTGTCCTTAACATAAACATCTGCATAATTAGAAATTCCGTCAAGTTCCATAACTGATTCGATGAAATCAGCCTCTTCTGTAAAATAATCTGCGTGTTCATCAGTATAATTGTTTTTGCCTACAAAGGCATGTCTTAAGACTGCGTTTTCAATTTCATTTTTTCCACTTTTTCTTGAAACTTTATATACCTCACAGCCGTTTTCTTCGCCAACAAATGAATTTACCTTCCATTCCTTTAAATCACCAGGCAATTTTATCATTTTTGCCATACTAACACTCCTTAAAACATTTCCTTATTTTTTCATATTTTATTCAGATAAAGTAATTTACCCTCACTATCTCATTCTCCGATTTATTGTACCATATTACACGCTGATTTACCATAGATATTTCAATTTTTTAAAAAATAATTCTAATTTGTAATTAAATTCTACATAAAAACAGCAGTCCTTATTGAGAACTGCTGTCAGAATAATTAACTTATAGAAAAAATTTATTTTATTTTAATCTTTTCTTTTTTATTCACTCCGATAATTCCGCCTATACCTCCCGCAAATACAGCCGCAGTGAGCTTTAACAGTGTAATTATCGAAACAGGTTCGCCGTTAAAAATCAATGCAACGGATGTTATGATCAGAAAAATAAAAAATCCTGTCAGGGAACCTACCACAAGTCCTGCACTTCCCGTAATTCTTGATGATATTATTCCCGACATCAGCGTTGCCACACCTACCATACCAACTGTACAGTAGTCGAGTATATCAGCAGAAATTACTCCCGATGACATCATAACAGCCGCAAGCAGACACATCAGAATGACAAGTACAAGAATTCCGCACACTGATGAAAATAAAACGGCCTTTGCAAGTAACTTTTTATCAGACATAAAACAACCCCCGAATATATTCTGTTACAAATATATTCGGGGGAAAGAACATTCATTCAAAAATTATTCTTTTGTAGCTTTTGTTTCGTCAGAATCTTTCTTCTTACCAAAACCGAAGAAGCCTTTCTTTTCAGGCTGAGCTGACTGCTGTGGCTGCTCCTTAACTGTATCAACAGAAGAAATACACCACTTTTTAAACTTCATCTTAACTCTGTCAGAGCCTGTTTCAATGATGATTGCGTCCTCGTCGTCCTTAATTGCAACTACTCTGCCCATAATTCCGCCGATTGTTGTAATTTCATCACCAATCTCAAGAGAGTTACGAAGCTGTGCTTCTTCTTTTTTCTTCTTTGAGTTAGGTCTGATGAGGAAGAAATAGAGAGCTGCAAAAATAGCAACATAGAAGAGAATCATAAAAATCATACTTGACTGATTTCCGCCATTTGAGCTTGCCGCAGCAGCTACCGGTAAAAAGTTTGTCATTTTCGTCATTCCTTTCATACAATGTACTGATTATATCAGTTTTAATCACATCTTGCAAGTATTTTTTCTGTTTTGAAAAAATATTATATACGCACGCCTAAAATATTGCGATATTTTTCGTAAAATTCCATATATGTGCCGTTATCAAGGTGCGTTCTGATAACTTCCATAAGGTTATTGTAAAAATAGAGGTTGTGCAAAACAGCTAGTCGCATACCGAGCATTTCACCGCTCTTGAGGAGATGTCTTATGTATGCTCTTGAAAAATTCTGACACACAGGGCAATCGCAATGTTCGTCAATAGGGGATTCATCCGTTTCATATTTTGCATTGTTGATGTTACGCACACCGTCCCATGTAAATAACTGACCGTGTCTTGCGTTTCTGCTCGGCATAACGCAATCGAAGAGGTCAACACCTCTGGCAACGCTTTCAAGAATATTCACAGGAGTTCCGACGCCCATAAGATATCTGATTTTATCTTTTGGAGCAAATGGCTCAACCTGTTCAATTATATGGTACATTGTTTCAACAGGTTCACCTACTGCAAGACCGCCAATTGCATAACCGTCAAGATCAAGTTCTGCAATTTCCTTCATATGATTGATACGAAGATCATCGTAGATACCGCCCTGATTAATACCAAATAGCATCTGATTTTTATTTATTGTATCGTCAAGGCTGTTAAGTCTTTTCATCTCGGCAATACATCTCTTGAGCCATCTTGTGGTTCTTTCAACGCTGCTTTTGGTATATTCATATGGTGAGGGATTCTCAACACATTCGTCAAATGCCATTGCAATTGTAGAAGCAAGATTTGATTGAATTCTCATACTCTCCTCAGGTCCCATAAAAATTTTGTGACCGTCAATGTGAGAGTTGAAGTAAACACCCTCTTCTTTAATATTTCTCAGTTTTGCGAGAGAAAACACCTGAAATCCGCCACTGTCGGTGAGAATAGGGCCGTCCCATCTTGTAAATTTATGAAGTCCGCCCATTTGCTTAACCTTTTCGTCGCCGGGACGAAGGTGCAGATGATAGGTATTGCAAAGCTGAACCTGACATTTTATATTCTTTAAATCAAGCGCAGAAACAGCACCCTTGATTGCACCGCAGGTAGCAACATTCATAAAAGCAGGAGTCTGAACCGTGCCGTGAACTGTAACGAATTCACCTCGTCTTGCACTGCCTTCCTTTTTAATTACCTTAAACATAAATCCGTAAATTCCTCCTATGATATGAACATAGCGTCACCGAAAGAGAAGAATCTGTATTTTTCTTTTACAGCCTCTTTGTACGCATTCATAATAAAATCATATCCCGCAAAAGCAGAAACGAGCATAATAAGTGTACTTTCGGGAAGATGAAAGTTAGTAATAAGTCCGTCAAGCACCTTAAATTTAAACCCGGGATAAATGAATATATCTGTAAATCCCTCGCAAGGTTTAATTTCTCCGTACATTGCAGCAACACTTTCGAGTGTTCTGCATGATGTTGTGCCAACAGCGATAACTCTACCGCCGTTTTTCTTGGTTTCATTAATAAGCTTCGCAGTTTCTTCAGGAACTTCATAATGTTCACTGTGCATCTTGTGCTTTGTGACATCATCAACCTTAACGGGTCTAAATGTACCAAGACCAACATGCAGAGTAACATATGCAATCTTCACACCCTTAGCTCTAATTCTATCCATAAGTTCGGTTGTAAAGTGAAGACCGGCAGTAGGAGCGGCGGCAGAACCGAGTTCGTGACTGTAAACCGTCTGATAGCGTTCCTTATCCTTAAGCTCAGCAGTAATGTAAGGGGGAAGAGGCATCTGACCAATTTTATCAAGGGTTGTAAAGAAATTCTCTTCACAGTCAAAATCAACTATTCTGTTACCGTCATCTTTTACATCAACAACAGTAGCACGCAAAATTCCGTTACCAAACGAAAATTTTGTGCCTACCCTTGCTTTCTTACCGGGTTTGCAGAGTGTTTCCCAACGGTTGTTTGCAACCTGTTTTAAAAGAAGAAATTCAACCCTTGCACCGGTTTCATCTTTGATGCCATAAACTCTTGCCGGCAAAACCCTTGAATCGTTGGCAACAAGAAGATCGCCTTCATTCAGATAATCAATAATGTCATAAAAATGTTTATGCTCCAGAGTTTGTTTTTCTCTGTTAAGCACAAGCAGTCTTGAACTGTCTCTCGGTTCAAGCGGAGTCTGTGCGATAAGCTCTTTAGGCAAATCGTAATAAAAATCACTTGTTTTCATTTTATTTCCTTTCAAGAACTAAAATTGCTTTTCAAAAGCTGTTCTGTTAAAAATCTTTGTAAAACACAAGTATTTGTCCTGTAAAATTCTCAAAATAATTGACATTGCTCTTTTAAAATGATATATTATCTTATTATGAGCAGTTTGCATAATCGACAAACAGTCGTGTTTTCAGACATCTCTTCATATAATATAATATTTGTTTGAATAAGGCAACCGCTTTTTTAAAATTTGTTTAATTCGGAGGAATTATTATGAAAAAGTATAAAGTCGGTATTATCGGCGCTACCGGTATGGTAGGCCAGCGTTTTACACTTCTTCTTGAGAATCACCCGTGGTTTGAGGTTACTGTTCTTGCCGCAAGTAAGAGAAGTGCAGGCAAAACATACGGTGAAACAGTTGAAGGCAGATGGCATATGACTGTTCCTCTTCCTGAGAAGTACAAGGATATGGTTATCGTTGACGCTGAAAATGTTGAAGAGGTTGCTTCACAGGTTGATTTCTGTTTCTGTGCAGTTAATATGAAGAAAGACGAAATCCGTGATCTTGAAGACAGATATGCAAAGGCTGAATGTCCTATCGTATCAAACAACAGCGCT
Source organism: uncultured Ruminococcus sp. (assembly GCA_902766775.1). Taxonomy (GTDB): domain Bacteria; phylum Bacillota; class Clostridia; order Oscillospirales; family Acutalibacteraceae; genus Ruminococcoides. Next base: position 13,909 of record CACXEX010000187.1, read on the forward strand.
CATCGTTTCACAGACGATGTTCCTATGGTTATTCCTGAAATCAACGCTGATCACATCAAAATTATTGATGCTCAGAGAAAGCGTCTTGGCACAAAGAGAGGCTTTGTTGCAGTAAAGTCTAACTGCTCACTCCAGAGTTATGTGCCTGCTATTCATCCATTAAAGACACTCGGCGTTGACAAGGTTCTTGCTTGCACATATCAGGCAATTTCAGGTGCAGGCAAAACTTTCAAGACATGGCCTGAAATGGTAGATAATGTTATTCCTTACATCGGTGGTGAGGAAGAGAAGTCAGAGCAGGAACCGCTTAAAATCTGGGGTAAGATTGAAGGCGACAAGATTGTAAAGACTGACGATATTTCAATCACATCACAGTGCATTCGTGTTCCCGTATCTGACGGTCACACAGCTGCAGTATTTATGTCATTCAAGGACGGCGTAAAGAAACCTACTGTTGAAGAAATTATTGACATTTGGTCAAATTACAGCGGAAGAGCTCAGGAACTCAACCTTCCGAGTGCTCCAAAGCATTTTCTCCACTACTTCACAGAACCCGACCGTCCACAGATTAAATCTGAAAGAAATCTTGAACACGGTATGGCAGTATCAGTCGGCAGATTAAGACCCGATACTCAATATGATTACAAGTTCGTTTGTATGTCACACAACACATTAAGAGGCGCAGCAGGCGGTGCAGTTCTTCTTGCAGAGCTCCTTTGTGCTGAGGGCTACATGGACTGATTACTTACGGAGGTAAATTATGTCTAACCACATTTTTACAGGCTCAGGTGTTGCACTTATCACTCCTATGAAGTCTGATGGAAGCGTAAACTACGATGTTCTCGGCGATCTCGTAGAATTTCATGTTCAAAACGGTACCGATGCAATTGTTGTATGCGGTACAACAGGTGAGGCAGCAACTCTTTCAGAAAAAGAGCACTGCGAAACAATTTCTTTCGTTGCAGAAAAAACAAACGGTAGAATCCCTGTTATTGCAGGTACAGGCAGCAACGACACTTCAACAGCCGTTATGCTCTCAAAATCTGCCGCAAGCACAGGCGTTGACGCACTTCTCTGCGTAACTCCCTACTACAACAAAACATCTCAGCAGGGTCTTATAAGACACTTCAATGTTGTTGCTGACTCAGTTGATATTCCGATTATTCTTTATAATGTTCCGTCAAGAACAGGCTGTAATATCAAGCCTAAGACTTATCAGGAACTTTGTAAGCATCCAAACATTGTTGCCGCAAAAGAGGCAAGCGGTGACATCTCTCAGGTTGCTCTTATCCGCTCACTCTGCGGTGACAACCTTGACATCTACTCAGGTAACGATGACCAGACAGTTCCGTTTATGTCACTCGGCGCTCTCGGTGTTATCTCTGTATTTGCAAACATCTGTCCTAAGGAAATGCATGACATCTGTCAGCTTTGCCTTGATAACGATTTTGCAGAGGCACAGAAGCTTAACTTCCATTATCTTGAGCTTATGCATATGCTCTTCAGCGATGTTAACCCGATTCCTGTAAAGACTGCTATGAACCTTTTTGGCTATGAAGCCGGCGAATGCAGACTTCCGCTTGTTCCTATGAGCGTTCAGGGTTATCATGACCTCAAGGATTGTATGGAAAAGTATGACCTTTTAAGCAAGAAGGTTAAATAATCAACCCTTGATTTGTTTGAATTTCAAGAAGTTTAAAGGGGAATAGAAATGGTAAATACAGCAATAGTTGGTTGTAACGGTAAAATGGGTTACTTTGTAGCACAGGCTGTTCAGGATCGCAGCGACTGCAAGGTTTTATTCGGAGTCGACGCTTTTGGTGAAAGCAAGTATGATTTCGATGTATATAAAACCTTTGATGAGGCAACTGAAACACCTGATGTTATCATTGACTTTTCTAATCCTGCTGCACTTGACGGTATGCTCTCATATGCAGTAGAAAACAAAGTTCCCTGCGTTATCTGCACAACTGGTTTTTCAAAAGATCAGGTTGCAAAGATTGAAAAGGCATCAGAGACAATTCCTGTATTCTATTCAGGAAATATGTCACTTGGCATTAATCTTCTTATTGAACTTGCAAAAGAGGCCGCAAAGGTTCTCGGCAATCAGTTTGATATTGAAATCGTAGAAAAGCATCACAATCTTAAGCTTGATGCACCAAGCGGCACAGCTCTTATGATTGCTGACGGTATTTCAGAACAGCTTGACGAAGATCCGCAGTATGTATATGACAGACACAGCTACCGCAGAAAGCGTTCTAAGAACGAAATCGGCATCCATTCCGTAAGAGGCGGTACAATAGTTGGTGAACACGAAGTAATTTTTGCAGGTCACGATGAGGTTGTAACACTTTCTCATCAGGCACAGTCTAAAGAAGTTTTCGCTGTTGGCGCTGTAAATGCTGCTGTATTTCTTAAAGATCAGAAACCCGGTATGTATAATATGGGAAATCTTCTTTCTGAAAAAATGAACTAATACAGATTAGATGAAAAGCACGGCTTTTTGCCGTGCTTTTCTTTTATGTCCAAACTTTGCCGACAAACATAATATGTAGTGTGATATTTTGTTTTGAAGTGTCACAAAAGATTTTGCAAAGGGTGGAAGTTA
>CACXEX010000188.1 GCA_902766775.1 uncultured Ruminococcus sp.
ATAATGTTTGTGTGCCATGGGAATATTTGTCGGTCGCCTATGGCGGAGTTTATATTTAGGAATATGGTTAAGAAGGCGGGGATTTCGGATAGGTTTGTGATTGAATCTTCTGCTACGAGTACTGAGGAGATATGGAATGGGATTGGCAATCCTGTTTATCCGCCGGCTAAGCGTGAACTTGCTAAGCACGGAATCGGATGTGACGGAAAAAGAGCCGTTCAGCTCAAAAGATCCGACTATGACAAGTATGATTATTTCATTTGTATGGACTCCAACAACATTAGAAACACTATGCGAATTTTCGGTGATGATAAAGACGGCAAAGTTTGCAAGATGATGAGTTTTGCGGGAATGAACCGTGATGTTTCGGACCCGTGGTACAGCGGTGATTTTGAGCAGGCATATGCCGATATTTACAGCGGTTGCAAGGGACTTTTTGAGAAACTTAAAGACAAAGCCTGACTTTGTTGTAAATATGCACAAAGATTTTGAATTGTATATGTGCAAAATCTAAAACACCTTTAATTGACACAGTAAATAAACAGTGTTACAATTGTGACAGGTTGTCATATGACTGCCTGTCACATTTATTTTTGGAGGATTTTTTATGATTAAAAAGACCTTTTACAACCTCCCCGAAGAAAAGCGTCAGAGAATTACTGACGCAATCTTCAACGAATTTGCAGGTTCATCGGGAGAGAAAGTCAGCATAAACAATATTATAAAAAACGCAAACATTTCGAGAGGCAGTTTTTATCAGTATTTTGACGATAAAGTTGACCTTGTGGAGGTTTTGACACGCTCCTTTATTGACCTTTCGCTGAAAAAAGCCACTGAGGTTATATCACATTCACATGGCGACATATTTGTAACATATGATTTGCTCTTTGAAATTCTCTGCGAATGCTCAAATGACGCAAAGCAAAGTGTTATTATGAAGAATCTCATAAAAAATATAAAAGCAAACGACAGCCTTGTTTCAGAATATTTTATCAATCGTTTCAAGGGTGTTGCAGAACTTGTGAGCGTTACAAACAATTTTGACAGAAGCAATCTAAAATACACCTCTGATGAAGATGTGGAGTGTCTTTCACAGATTCTTACACAGGTGCTTAAAAATGCCGTATTCAATGTTTTTGTAATTGGAAAGCCATTTGACGAGGTTCATAAAGAGTATCACAGAAAACTTGAAATTATCAAAACAGGTGCAATTGCAAATTAAATATGCATATCTGCGCAACCGGTTGCAATCTGTTTTGTCAGAAAATGTAAACTAAAGTTGGTAGAATTCGCATTAAAATTCAAATATACTCATAAATAAAAAAGCACAAACAAAGGAGTAATCAATGTTATCTAAAATCAGCGTAAAAAAACCGATGACGGTATTGGTTGCGGTTGTACTTGTCCTGGTTCTGGGTATTGTGTCATTTTTCAAGATGACACCCGACCTTTTACCAAATATGGACTTTCCCTATGCCGTTATTATGACCACCTACGCAGGTCAGACACCCGAGGCTGTTGAAACAACAGTTTCAAAACCTCTTGAACAGTCGATGTCGGCAATTGACGGTGTTAAGGAAATCACCTCTACCTCATCGGACAACTATTCACTTTTGATGATTGAATTTGAGGACGGAACAAATATGGACAGCGCAACTGTTGATATGCGTTCAAGCCTTGACACAATCAAGGACAACTGGCCCGACGGAGTCGGCACACCGTACCTCATCAAAATCAACCCGAACATTCTCCCTGTTGCAATGACGGCAGTTGACTTTGACGGCAAGTCGCAGACAGAGCTTTCGGACTATGTTACAAACGAACTTTTAAACGAACTTGAGGGTATTGACGGTGTTGCCTCTGTTTCGGACAAGGGCATTGTTACGGAACAGGAAAATGTCGTACTTTCACAGGATAAGCTCGACAAGCTTAATAAGAAGATTTCCGCTGCACTCGACAATCAGTTCGGCGATGCGGAAGATAAAATTGCCAAGGCTAAAAAGGAATTGCAGGACAACATCAGCAAGGCCAAGGACGGTCAGGGTACTATTTCATCTTCAATTGAGCAGATTAACTCACAGCAGGAATCTGTTTCAAAACAGCTTGCCGACGCACAGAACAAAGCTGAAAGCGGTAAAACACAGCTTTTGTCGGCAAAAATGCAGTTGCTTGACCAAAAGGCAAGCCTTACTTCAACAAAAACTTTGCTTGAAACCGCTTATCAGGGCTTGCTTGAACTGAAAACGACCTATGATGAACTTACTTCCGAGCAGTCACAGCTTACACAAAAGCTTGAACAGCTTTCAAAATTCAACGATCAGTATCAGGAAATTGTTCAGAAAATGAACGATGCACTCCCCGACAGCGAGGAATACAAGGCACTTCAGCAGCAGATTGACGAGCTCAACAAAAAACTTCAGCCTTACGGAATCAAAGCTCCCGACATTGCAAAGACAATGCAGACTGTTCAGAATTCAATCAACAAAAGTGCAGAGGCACTTCAAAATGTTGAAAATTCACTTAAAAAGCTCGGGACTTCGGGAAACGCAATCGACTCTGCATTAAACGAAATGTCGGAGAAAATTTCACAGATTAACTCGGGAATTACACAGCTTGACAACGCAATTTCGGGACTTGACGATAAGTCGGTTTCGGTTGATTCCGCTCTTGCACTCATTTCACAACAACAGTCAAGTGCAGACTTCAAAATGTCATCTGCTATGTCAACTCTCACATCAAAGCAGAGTGAACTCAACAGCGCACTCACACAGCTTTCAAGTGCAGAAAAGCAGCTTAAAACATCCGAAAAAGAACTTGCCGATAAAAAGAAAGAGGCAAAAGATAAGGCTGATGTTAGCAATACGGTCACACTTGATACTATTTCTTCAATTCTCACGGCACAGAACTTTTCAATGCCGGCAGGCTATGTTACCGATGACGACAACAACAAATTTATGGTGCGTGTCGGCGACAAGGTAAATGACGAAAAAGAGATGAAGTCACTTGTGCTTTTTGACACGGGCATTGACGGAATCGGCGTTATTCATCTTGAAGATGTTGCAGATGTTTTTGTTGCAGATAATTCTGATGAAACTTTTGCAAGAATCAACGGCAATCCGGGTATTGTTTTAAGCTTTTCAAAGTCAAGCAACACGGCATCATCCACCGTTTGCGAAAACATCAACGCAAAACTTGAATCGCTTTCAAAAGAGGTTGACGGACTTCACTTTACTAATCTTTATAACGAAGGCGACTACATCAACATCGTAATCGACAGCGTTTTGCAGAATCTCCTTATGGGTGCGGTTCTCGCAATTATTATCCTCTTCCTCTTCCTCAGAGATATTAAACCAACACTCATTGTTGCCTGCTCAATTCCGATAAGCGTTGTGTTTGCAATCGTGCTTATGTATTTCAGCGGTGTAACACTCAATATGATTTCGCTATCGGGACTTGCGATAGGTGTCGGAATGTTGGTTGATAACTCGGTAGTTGTTATCGAAAACATCTACCGACTTAGAAGTATGGGTGTTTCGCCAATCAAGGCGGCGCTTAACGGTGCAAGACAGGTTGCCGGCGCAATTACAGCGTCAACACTCACAACAGTATGCGTATTCCTACCGATTGTATTTGTTGAGGGCATTACCCGTCAGCTGTTTGTTGATCTTGCACTCACGGTTACATATTCACTCGTTGCAAGCCTTATTGTTGCACTCACCCTTGTTCCTGCTATGGGACAGAGAATGCTCCGCAAGATGAAACCTAATTCCGCTCCAAAGGACGGAAAAATCAAGAAGGCATACGAACGCTCACTTCGTTTCGTGTTAAAGCACAAGGTGCCGGCTATTATCGTTTCGGTTGTACTCCTTTTGGCAAGTGCAGGTCTTTGTCTGCTGAGAGGTTTCAGTTTTATGCCTGATATGAGCAGTACACAGGTTCAGGTAACATTAAAACTTGACGATAATGCAACATTTGAAGAAACAGTTAAAGAGGGCGAAAAGCTCAACGATTTGCTTTCAAAATATGACCAGTTTAAAACCGTAGGTGTTATGGCAGGCAACTCGTCAAGCCTTATGGGACTTACAGGCGGTTCATCGTCAAATGATGCCGGCTCGCTTATGGCATATGCCGTTCTCAAGGATGACTGCACAAAACAGAGCGGTGAGATTTCAAAGAAAATTGAAAAGGAACTTGAAAGCTTTGACGGTGAGGCTACCGTAAGCGGCGGCTCTACAAGCTCAATGTCAAGCCTTATGGGTGACGGTTCTGTTCAGATTACACTCTACGGGGATGACCTTGACACACTCAAAAACACTGCCGAAGATATCGGCAAGACACTTGAAAAGGTTGACGGTGTTGCATCGGTTGACAACGGTGTCGGCGCTACTTCTCCCGAAATTAAGGTTACTGTTGACAAGTCAAAAGCCGCTGAAAAGGGACTTACCGTTGCACAGGTTTATCAGCAGGTTGCCGCTGCAATTTCAACAGAAAAAACCGCTACCACTCTTACGAACGATAACGGCAATGATATGAATGTTGTGGTTGTAAAGGACGACAGCGAAACCGTTACTCCGAAAAATCTCCGTGACCTTGACATTACCTACAAGGATTCAAGCGGTAACGAAAAGACTGTTAAACTCTCATCGGTTTCGGATATTTCAAAGTCAGAGACTATGGATAAAATCAGCCGTGAAAATCAAAAGCGTTATCTTAAAATCAGCGCCGAAGTCAAGGACGGCTACACTCTTACATCTGTTTCAAACAATGTAAAATCCGCAATGAACGATTATAAGCTCCCGAAGACCTGTTCAATCGACTACGCAGGTACAGACCAGATGACAATGGAAGCAGTTTCACAGCTTATGCTTATGCTCTTGCTCGGCATTATTCTCATCTACCTCATTATGGTTGCACAGTTCCAGAGTCTTAAATCACCGTTCATTATTATGTTTACAATTCCGCTTGCATTTACGGGCGGTTTCCTCGCACTCTTAATCACAGGATTTGACATCAGCGTTGTATCGCTTGTCGGATTTGTAATGCTCTGCGGTATCATTGTAAACAACGGTATCGTGCTTGTTGACTACATCAACAAACTCCGTATTGAGGGCAAAGAAAGAGTTGAATCAATTGTTGAGGCAGGCAAAACCCGTATGCGTCCTATCCTCATAACAGCACTCACGACCGTTCTCGGCCTTGTTGTTATGGCACTCGGCATAGGCACAGGTGCAGAAATGATGCAGCCTATTGCAATTGTCTGCATCGGCGGTTTGCTCTATGCAACATTTATGACACTCTACATCGTCCCCGTTATTTACGATTTGTTCAATAAAAAAGAACTTAAAAAAGTAAACGACGCAGACCTTGAATTCATTGACGACTAAAAATTGTTAATAAAACGTCAAAACAATACACCCCCGACTAAACCGTTTGGTAAAGTCGGGGGTGTTGTTTTTGAATGTCAAGTTAATCTTTAATAATATCGGCACATTGACCGTTTGTAAGGCGGATTAAATCTTCGGGTTTTAGGTCAATTTGATAACCGATTTTTCCTGCGCTGACAATGATTTTCGGAATTGACTCGGCTGTAATGTGAAATGTAGTCTTGAACTGCTTTTTCATTCCGAGAGGTGAACAGCCTCCACGCACATAACCCGTAACCTTTGTAATGTCTTTTACCGGAATCATTTCAACTGACTTTTCACCCACGCTCTTGGCACATTTTTTCAAATCAAGCTCGTGGTCAACAGGAACTACGAAAACATAATAATCTCTGCCCGTACCCTTTGTTACAAGAGTTTTGAACACATAATCGGGATTCTGATTCATAAGCGTTGCCACCGTTACACCGTCAACAGCATCCTTGCCGTGGGGATATTCGTGGTGAGTATATTCAACCTTTTCCTTATCTAAAATTCTCATTACATTTGTCTTGATTTCTTTCATAAATACACAGTCCTCCATACAATTACCGTCTTGTTTTTACCCTCACATAATACAACTTTTCACATCAGATTTCAACCTTGATTTATTTGCAATTTTATCAACACGCAAGATAATAAGCAAGATAGTAAGTAAGATAATAAGCAAGTTATTGATAAATTCAATTGAATTTGGTATAATTAAAGACAGAATAAGTGCAAGGAATGGTTAATATGTCTGACTACACACCGCCGTTTTCAATATCAAATAAAATGCTCGGATTTGTATCTTCAATTTCTGAGAAGATAGGTAAAATCAGCAATTATAATGATTTTGAATCAAAACCTCAGTTAGGAAAAAACAATAGAATCAAGTCCATTTATTCTTCACTTGCCATTGAGGCTAACTCGCTTTCAATTTCAGAAGTGCGTGATGTAATCAACGGTCACATTGTTTTAGGTCCGCAAAGAGAAATTCAGGAAGTAAAAAACGCATACGATGCCTATGACAACCTTAACAATATAAATCCTTATTCGATAACAGAGTTAAAAAAATACCACGGCATAATGACCTATGCCCTTGTCAATGAATCGGGAAAATTCAGAAACGGTGAAGAAGGTGTGTTTGACGGCAACAAATGCATTTTTATGGCTCCGCCCGCACATTTTGTGCCTACATTGATAGATGATTTGTTTAAATGGATGAACAGCGAAAAAAATAATGTTCACCCATTGATTTTATCATCTGTTTTTCATTATGAATTTGTTTTTATTCATCCGTTTTCTGACGGAAACGGTCGCATGGCAAGGCTTTGGCAAACTGCAATTTTGACAAAATGGAAACCTATTTTTCAATACATTCCTATTGAAAGTCAAATTCAAAAATATCAGGACAGATATTACAAGTCCATTTCAAAATGTCACATTGAAGGAAATTCTAATATTTTTATAGAATTTATGCTTGAAATGATTGACGAAATTCTTACCGAAATCGTTTCACAAGCCAAATCCGATATTCCGCAGATGAATGATTATGTAAAAAAGTTGCTTGATGTTATGGAATTTGATATTCCCTACACTACTGCGGAACTTTTAAATAAGCTGAATTTAAAATCAAGGGAAACTTTCAGAAAAAATTATCTTAATCCTGCACTAGAAATGAATCTGATTGAGATGACTGTTCCCGATAAGCCGACAAGCCGCAATCAGCGTTATATAAAAAAATAATTTTCAAAACTTTAAAACACCGTATTATGCGGTGTTTTTTCTTTTATCGCAAATTAATGCTATAAAATCAATCATAAATGCGGTCACAGTGGTGAAAATGATAAAAAATTGGGCAAACTTTAATGTATGTTGATTGCTTTTTAAAATTATTTGTGCTACAATTTAGGAATAGAATAAACAAAATCGCATATTTATCAAGAACTTTTTTATGCATTTTTTTAGTAAAGGAGGATAACAATGGCAAAAGATATGCTGGATGCCATTTACAATGCCGAAGAAGAGTGCAAACAGCGTGAGGCAAATGCGAGAACAGAAGCAGCCAAAAAAGTTGAACAGGCTAAGGCAGACGCCAAACAGGTTGTGCTTTCGGCAAAGGAAAAGGCACAGAAAGATGCCGACATGCTTTTTGAAAAGACTATGAAAGAGAGTAATAACGAGCTTGAGAAAGCCTCTGAAAAGGCAAATCTCGAGTGCGATATACTCTCTCAAGCAGCAGACAAAAACCGCAGCTGTGTTATTGACGGAGCGATACAAAGGCTCTCTCTTTAAAACGGTTGCAATGAAAGAAGCGTGGTGATAGAAATTGGCAAAACTTAAAATGAAGTCGGTTCAGATTATTGCCCTCAGGCAGGACAGAAAGCGACTTCTGGAACATTTGCAGGATTCGGGTCTTGTTCAAATTGAAAAGACCGAAACTTGCAAAAAGGGTTTCGGCAAGATTGATATGACCTCACAAATTCAGATTTTCGAGAGGAATGTAACTCTCTGCGAAAACGCTCTGAAAATTCTCGACAGCAACTCTCCCGAAAAGAAAAGTATGCTTTCCGCATTTTGCGGACGGCGAGAGATTGACCCGGATGAAATCGGAGTTATTGCATCAAACGCTGGCGAAGTTATTGATGTGTGCAACAGAATTTGTGAACTTAACAAACAGATTGCCGACAATGCGGCGGAACGGATTCGAATAAAAACCGCTCTTGCACAGCTTGAGCCGTGGAAGAATCTTGACATTCCGCTCAATGCAAAGGACACAAAAACAACGGCTGTTTTTATCGGTTCAATTCAAAAGGAATACAACGATGTGTCGCTCTCAGAGGCACTTGCCGAGGTCTCTCCTAAACTTGAATTTGAATTTGAAATTCAGTTTGCAGGCGAAGGTCTTACCTGTATTGTACTTTTTGCACCGATTGCTCAAAAGGAGCTTGCAGAAAACGCTCTGCGTGACATCGGATTTGCAAAGCCCGTTACAAGCGGAAGTCTTACACCTCTTGCGGAGTCCAAAAAGCTTGTTGAAAGAAGTCGCAAACTTGAAGAGGACACCGAAAAAGCAAAAGAAGAAATTGTTTCCTTTGCTGACAGACGAAAAGATATTAAAGACACACAGGACTATTTTAGGATCAGAGCTGACAAGTACAGCGTAATCGGTGAACTTCAACACTCACGGAATGTTTTTGTTATTTCGGGTTACATTCCCGAAGAAGATTGTGAAAGGCTTGAGAGACTTTGCGAAAGAGTTTCTGTATGCTATGTTGAATTTGGCGATGTTGACGAGGAAAAAGCTCCCGTAAAACTAAAGAACAATCGTTTTGCAACACCGGCAGAGAGCATTGTAAATATGTACTCTCCCCCGTCACATGACGACATTGACCCAACACCGTTACTTGCGTTCTTCTTCTATTTCTTCTTTGGAATGATGTTCTCGGATGCAGGCTACGGACTGTTAATGGTAATAGGAACAGGGCTTGCAATAAAATTGTTCAAGCCTGATAAGGAAATGCGAAACACCTTGAAACTTTTCCAATACTGCGGTGTTTCAACATTTTTCTGGGGACTTGTTTTTGCAAGTTTCTTCGGAGATGCTCCCGCAACCCTTTACAACTACTTCACGGGTGCAAACATTACGATGAAACAAATCTTCCCGTGGCCGACAATTGATCCGCAAAAGGACGCACTTATGCTGATGATTATTTCAATAGCATTTGGTCTTGTACACATTCTTGTCGGTATGGGCTGCAAATTCTATGTTTGCCTCAAGCACAAGGATTACGGCGGAGCGTTCTTTGACACAGGACTTTGGATGCTTATGCTCATCGGATTTGCCGTTTTGGCAGCAGGTATGGCATTCGGTCAAACACTCATCTATGTCGGAGCGGGCATTGCAATTTTCTGCGCAATCGGTCTTGTTCTCACACAGGGCAGAAACAAAAAGGGATTCGGCAAAGTCATCGGTGGACTTGCCTCTCTCTATGACATTACGGGTTACATCAGTGACCTTCTGAGCTATTCAAGACTTCTTGCTCTCGGACTTACAACGGGAGTTATGGCTCAGGTGTTCAATATGCTTTCAACCATGTTCGGCAAGAGCTGGTTTGGAATTATCTTACTCATTATCGTGTTCATCATCGGACACGCAATCAATATCGGACTCAACGCACTGGGTTCATATGTTCACACAATGCGACTTCAGTATGTTGAAATGTTCGGAAAATTCTATGAGGGCGGCGGCAAACAGTTTAAGCCGTTCAAACTCAACAGCAAATATATCAAAATTCAGGAGGATAAATCAAAATGAATGGAATATTTTTCGCACTTTTAGGCGCATCAATAGCAACAGCACTTGCAGGCGTAGGTTCTGCTCGAGGTGTAGGTTCTGCCGCACAGGCAGCTATGGGAGTTCTTTCAGAGGACTCATCAAAATTCGGTAAAATGCTCGTTCTCACACTTCTTCCCGGTACTCAGGGACTTTACGGATTTATCGTAGGCTTCCTTATTCTCGTAAGTGGTGGCGTTCTCGGCGGTACTGCTCCTACACTCGGACAGGGACTTGCATACTTTGCAGCATCACTTGCTATCGGCATCGGCGGTATGATTTCAGGTTTTGCACAGGGCAAGGCAGCCGTTTCAGGTATTGCACTCAGCGCAAAGGACGATTCAAACTTCTCAAAAGCTATGGTTTCCGTAACTCTCGTTGAGATTTACGCTCTTCTTTCATTCATCGTTTCACTTCTCGTTGTTATCACAGTTCCGAACCTTAACATCTGATAACCGACTACGAAAAATTACGAAAGAAAGGTGGAATCGCTTTGAGCAGCGGTGATAAAATTTTAAATCGCATAAGTCTTGACTGTGACGAAAGAATCAGCCAAATAGGTGCTGAAACCGATGAAAAATGCGCACAGATTATGGCACAGGCAAAGCTTGATGCCGACAAGATTTCTGCCGAAATTGCCGACAAGGCACAGTCAAAGGTCAAGCAGATGCAAGCGGCGTCAAAAAGCCGTTGTGACCTTGAAACACGCAATGCTTTTCTAAAGAGAAGGCGTGAGGAAATTGATAAGACATACAGTGAAATTCTTAATAAAATGGAAAATCTTCCCGATGAAGATTACTTTGAACTGATTTACACATTTGCAAAAAAGCTTAGTGGTATGAGCGGTGTTGTCCTTTTGAACAAAAAGGATATGAACCGACTCCCGAAAGATTTTCTTGCAAAGCTTGAAAAATGCGGTGTAAAAGCAGAGCTTTCAAAAACGCCGTGTGACATTGAAAGCGGATTTATTCTTAAATGCGGTGACATTGAAGAAAATATGGACTTCTCGGCAATCTTATCCGAAAAGCGTGACATTATCGAGGATTTTATAAATCAGGAACTTTTTAAGGCATAAGGAGGAATATGATGGCATTATCTTATGAATTTTCCATCGGCTCCGTCCGTGCTAAAGAAAAAAATCTGTTTTCAAACAGCGACATTGAGCATATGCTCGGTTGTGAAAATGTAAACGAACTTTGCAGATACCTTTCCGACAAGGGTTATGGCGAGGGCGATAACATTGAAGATATTTTGAAATCACACAGTGAAAATGTGTGGGATTATCTCAAAAGAACCGCTCCCGATTTTGCAATATTTACACCGTTCTTCTATCTTAACGACCTTCACAACCTTAAAGCTGTTTTAAAGGGAACGCTTTCAGACAGACCGTATTCACAGCTTTTGGTAAAGCCGTGCACTTTTTCGGAAGAAACGCTTAAACAGGCGGTTGAGAACAGAAAGTTTTCACCTTTAGGCGAAGAACTTTCTGCTCCTTGTGACAAGGCATATGAAATTCTTGCCCACACAGGTGACGCAAGACTTAGCGATGCGGTTCTTGACAAGGCTTTTATGGAGCTTGTTCTGAAAACATCCGAAAAATCCGACAGCGAATTTATGTCAGAATATTTTAGAACAACAGTATTCTATAATAATGTAAAGACGGCAATAAGAGGTGCAAGAACGGATTGTGACAAAGATTTTCTTGAAAATGCAATCTGCGATGTGCAGGACTTCCCCCGTTCAAGAATTATTGAGGCAAGCGTAAAAGGTCTTGAACCAACGCTTGATGTGCTGTCAAAAATCTCGGCATACGGCTGTAACAAGGCTGTTGAAGAGTACAAGGTTTCTCCGTCAGCATTTGAAAAATTTGTTGACAACAAGCTTATGAGCCTTACAAAAGAAAAATGCAAAAGAAGCGGTGACGGTGCAGACCCGATTACGGGCTATCTGATTGCTAGCAAAACAGAGAAAAAAATTATTCACATTATTGCAAGCGGAATCCGCACCAAGGCAAATTATGAAACCGTAAAAGAAAGGTTGCGTGAAGTTTATGGCTAAAAATATTGCCGTTATCGGCGACAGCGAAAGCATAAAGGGCTTTGCGGCAATCGGCATGGACATTTATCCGTGTGATGACAACGAAAACGCACCGCATCTTTTCAGAAAGATTGCTGACGGTGACAACTATGCGGTAATTTTTATTACCGAGGAAATGTTCGGACTTGTTGAAAAAGAGCGAAAAAGATATGAGGAAAGACTCATTCCCGCCGTTATTCCTATCCCCGGTGTAAAAGGGAATACGGGAATCGGCACAAAAAGGCTGTCGTCTTTTGTTGAAAAGGCAGTCGGTTCGGACATTATCTTCAATGATTGAGGTGTAAGAATTTGAAATCTGGAATTATAACTAAGGTAGCAGGCCCTCTGGTAATTGCCGAGGGTATGCGTGATGCCGATATGTTCGATGTTGTGCGTGTAAGCAGTCAGCGACTTATCGGTGAAATAATCGAGATGCACGGTGACAGGGCATCAATTCAGGTATATGAAGAAACTTCGGGACTCGGACCCGGTGAAGTTGTTGAATCAACAGGCGCTCCGCTTTCCGTTGAACTCGGTCCCGGACTTATCGGTTCAATTTATGACGGTATTCAGCGACCGCTTAACGAGATTATGAAGGTTGCAGGCACAAACCTCAAAAGAGGTGTTGATGTTCCGTCACTTGATCACAAAAAGAAGTGGCACTTTACTCCCCTTGTTAAAAAGGGCGACACAGTTGCGGTAGGCGACACACTCGGTACTGTTCAGGAAACACACGCTGTTCTCCACAAGATTCTTGTTCCGAACAAGACAAGCGGTGTTGTTGAAAGTATCAGCGAGGGCGATTTTACAATTGACGAAACAGTTGCCGTTCTCAAAACGGACAAGGGCAATGTTGAGGTTAATATGTGTACAAAATGGCCTGTTCGTGTGGGCAGACCGTACAAGAGAAA
Organism: uncultured Ruminococcus sp.; assembly: GCA_902766775.1. Taxonomy (GTDB): domain Bacteria; phylum Bacillota; class Clostridia; order Oscillospirales; family Acutalibacteraceae; genus Ruminococcoides. The sequence goes on from CACXEX010000188.1 coordinate 12,726, forward strand.
GCTCTCCCCTGACATTCTTCTTACCACAGGTCAAAGACCTATCGACACACTCTTTCCACTCGCAAAAGGCGGTGTAGCCGCAGTACCGGGCCCGTTCGGTTCAGGTAAAACTGTTGTTCAGCATCAGCTTGCAAAGTGGGCGGCTGCCGATATTATCGTATATATCGGTTGCGGTGAGCGTGGTAACGAGATGACCGATGTTCTTAACGAGTTCCCAGAACTTAAAGACCCACGCACAGGCAACTCTCTTATGGAGAGAACCGTGCTTATTGCAAACACATCCGATATGCCTGTTGCCGCTCGTGAGGCATCTATCTACACAGGCATTACTATTGCCGAGTATTTCCGTGATATGGGTTACACGGTTGCACTTATGGCTGACTCAACATCCCGTTGGGCAGAGGCTCTCCGTGAAATGTCGGGCCGTCTTGAAGAAATGCCGGGTGAAGAAGGTTATCCTGCATACCTCGGCAGCCGACTTGCACAGTTCTATGAAAGAGCAGGCCGTGTTATCGTAAACGGCAGTGAGGATACAGAGGGCGCACTCTCCGTTATCGGCGCTGTATCACCTCCGGGCGGTGATATTTCAGAGCCTGTATCACAGGCAACACTCAGAATCGTTAAGGTATTCTGGGGACTTGACGCAAACCTTGCTTACAAGCGACACTTTCCTGCAATTAACTGGCTGACAAGTTATTCGCTTTATACAGACCAGCTTGCAGATTGGTTCTCAAAGAATGCCGCTCCCGACTTTATGGAGCTTCGTGGCAAACTTATGACATTATTACAGGAAGAAAGCGAGCTTCAGGAAATCGTAAACCTTGTCGGTATGGACGCACTTTCCGCACCCGACAGACTTAAGCTTGAAACCTCCCGTTCAATCCGTGAGGATTATCTGCACCAAAACGCATTTGACCCGACAGACACATACACATCTCTCGGCAAACAGGTGCTTATGATGCGAGCAATTCTTGCTTACTATGACAAAGCAAAAGAGGCTCTTGCAAACGGTGCAGACATTGAAATGCTTGTTAACCTTCCTGTTCGTGAACGCATAGGAAGATATAAATACGAACCCGAAGATAAGGTTCAGGACGAGTTTGAG
>CACXEX010000189.1 GCA_902766775.1 uncultured Ruminococcus sp.
CTCTTAAATCTGTAAATTCAGAATCCACAACCCATAAAAGTGTGTGCCAAAAACACCACACAAGGCCCTGACAAATTGACGATTTTAAAAATGTGTATCGGCTGTTGAATTCTTCACGCATAAATCCTCGCCAGCCAAGTTCTTCGCCTGTCGGTCCTGAGGTGAACGACAAAAATATGCTAAGCGGCAATGCGGTAGTGCCGAAATTGATATATGACATCATCGGCTTTCCATCAAATATTGAAAAAATGAACAATGATAAAATGCTTATGCCAAAAGTCAGAAAGAAAGATAGCAGCAGCGGAAAAATTTTAACTTTACCCGAAAAGCATCTTTTGATAAAAGAAATTCTGCTTTCATTTGGTCTGAAAAATTTCCAGCCGAATAAAAGCAAAAGTGTAGGCGACCACGCAAGCAAATTTCGGACAATCCACATTATTACAGGCGGTGCGTGAAACACCATACTTGCCGTTCCTGCAACAAAAATAATCAGAAACCATATTAGAGCATATGAGCTGATAATGTACCTTTTTAAGTAGTTCGGCTTTTTGTTCATAAGTTTTTTCTCACCTTTCAGAGTTAAATTACAGCCTGATTTTACCCTGAAAAGTTCAGTTGCTTCAAGAAACCACGGGTTTCCTTGCGGTTGCATTTTAAAAACATCCTTGTAAAAGACAGATTTCGCTAAATAATAACTTTCATTGCATATAAAAATCCGTGTTGCATGGTTACAACACGGATTTCTTAGTTTTATTTAATTGAACCGTCGCCGCCCATAAGAGCTGTCATTTCTTCAATGCGTTCCAAAGGAAACGGTGGTTCGCAAAGCGGTTTCATTGCAATTGACATAAGTTTCATCGGGTTGTCATCAGCGGCAACTCTGTTTGATGAAAGTTTTCCGCATCTGCGACACCTGTGAATAATTGCCCATTCGCCGTTTTTTCGCACCCATACCGCAACAGGTTCCATAATTCCGCCGCAGTCGGACGCTCTGTCACCGGGTTCAATGTCAACATGCAAACTGCTCAGGCAGTTCGGACAATGATTTCTGTGACTTGAGCCTGCGCCCTCCGGCACAACCTGTCTGTTGCATACCTTGCACACGAATACATCGTTGCAAGCGTGAGTTTTGTAGTAATTCTTCTGATATTTTATCCGTTTATTTTCACGGTTCATTGTAAATCCTCCTGAAAGTTAAATATCAACCCTTCGGGAGGTCTCCCGTTATTGTACGCAAGCCTCCCGACTTGATACAATCTCTATTGCCTTATACTTCAAAAAAAGTACCCCTTTCTTCAATTTATAGGCCTTTCGCCTAAGTTTATTGTACTTCATCATTTGACGAAATGCAATAGAAAATCAAAATAAATTACATTTAAAAAGCAAAATTTTATATTTATCTTTTTATATGAGGGTGGCAAATGAATACTATTACATATATGATGACTGCTTAATTAGCTTTCTTTTTATTACTGCCGAAAATCTTAATCGGAATAACACTTCCGAGAAATGCGGCAAGCAAAATCCAAGGGATAACCCTTGCGTCAAAGCAGAGCAAAAGGAGCATTGTTACGGCAAGAGGTTTCTTCATTGTGACGCCGAGAAGTCCTGCCGTTACAACTGCCGCACAAAATGCCGTGTCAAGTCCGCCGAGCATTGCAACACCGTAGCCGATGCTGACACCGCAGAAAATAACGGGGAAGAAGTGTCCGCCTTTCCAGCCCGACTTGATGCAAATGTTTGTGAGAACAAGTTTCAGCACACCGCTGATAATGAGAATCCACGGTGCAAATTCGGCAAAGCTGTCCTTAACAACGGTAATGCTCTCTTCACCCGAAAACATTGTGAGCGGGAGGTATGTACCCATAACACCGAGGATAATTCCGCCGAGTGTTGTGCTGATGATAATGCCGAGTTTGCCCTGAATGAGTGCAAAAAATTTGCCGAAAATCTTTGATGAAATGATAAACAGAAAACCGCATACAGCGCCCAAAAGTGCAAGAGGAATTCCCCACAAACGCTCAAAATTTGTTATGTTGTAACCGCCGAGTCTTGGAAGTCCCATACTTCCGCCGAAAATTGAGTTAAGCAAAAACAGAGTTCCTGCCGCAAAAAGTACGGCTATGATGTTTGAAATAAATTTTGTTGAACGGATATCGGTTGGTTTTTCCTCGCTGTCAAGCCTTTCTTCATTGACTGATGCAAGACCAAAAAGCGGTGCATAGAATACTGCACTCAGAGTTGCGCTGATGCCAATCTGCATAAGTTCCGGAATTTTACTTTTGGCATTTTTCATATGACTTCCTGCCCAGTAGCAAAGTCCCACGATAACACCTGTCAAACCTGCCTCAGGACCAAGACTTCCGCCGAAAACAAGGGGCAAAAGTGCCGAAATGCATAGCAAAAGTACCTTGTTGTACGGGTAAAATTTATCCTTTTTTACCTTTTTCATAACCTCGTCAAGTTCATCGGGAACGGCATTTGTAAGCTTTTGCCATATTCCGAGGATAAGTCCGCCCGCTGTGCAGACGATAATCGGGTAAAATTTAAAGTCAAAATTTGACGGAATAGTATCCCACACAAGACCTATTCCCAAACTCATAAGTTTTAAGAACAGCCACACTATCAGCGAAGTTACCGCACCGCTGAATCCGCAAAAAAGGTAGTATAAAAAATTGTTAGCAACAGTCCGTTTTGTCATTGCCGTACCTCCATATGTTATGTGGTATGATTATAACATAAAACATAGCAAAAAAACAATTATTTCGCACAAAAAAGTACGGAATAATCTGCCGGATTTTCAATTTTTTTCACACTTTCCGCAATTACTGCAACCGTTGCATATCAAGCGACTGCCGCATTTGTTGCAGTTTGCTCTGAAATGCGGTACATAGAGTTCGTTTTTCGGAATCGGAATGCCGAATCTGTCGGTCAGTTTCCATTCAATCGGCTTGCCAACATAGTTCATTCCCGATTTATAAGCCATTTCGCTTTGAAGTTGTTTTGACGGAATGTGATACTTCCTGCCGTCTTTGATGAAAATACTGCCAGTTTCGATGAAACAGAATGTGATGTCGTGGGCAACGCATTCGCTCCTCAGCGACTTTACCCAATCAAACGAACACGGCCTTGCACCGTCATAATTTTCACCGCCGCAAATAACCTGTTCAAGGTTGATTTTATCAAGATGCTTTTCAATGCTGACAGCGCCTATAAACGGAGCGCACATTATACCCTTGTGTTTGAACGGAAGTTCTGCAAGAATCGGAATTCGTTCATTTGCTCTGCGTTGATTTTCACACGATACATTCATTATCACATTTTCCCAACCGTCACCCCAGCTGTCGGGCAAGCACTTTTCAACCCGCTGAGGTCGTTTTGTCAGCAGAAAAAATTTCACATCGGGGCGCTGTCTGATTATCTCCCACGCATCATCCCGCCACTCGTCAGCCTCTTCAAGAAAGAAGTCAGATGTCATACACACCCGAATGAGTTCACCGCTTTGAACCTTGTAGGATTTGTTTTTATTCATCTGTAACGGATAGGAAAATCCCGATTTTGTGCGGTAAATATCCGCTCCGTTTTTATCTCTCATTCTGTCGAGAAAGTACATATAGCAGTGCTGACACCCCTCACTGCACTTTCTGCAACCGTGCCAAGGGTTCCATATATCGTGCAAAAAATCACCTCCGTTGTTAATTTATTCCTACTTAAAATACAAGTTGTACAAGCAGCATATAGCAAATTGTTCCGCCTGCAATTGACAAAAGCATCTGCCTTTTCCAAAGGTGCAGAAGAACAACTACGGCAATTGCAATCAATTCGGGAATACCGTGACTGCCCGTGAAAATGTTGACATTTTTCAAGCTGTAAACAATCAGCAGTCCGAATACTGCGGCAGGGAGAACCTTGCCGAGGTATTGAATATATTTTGGAGTAGGTTTGCCTGACGGAAAAACTATGAACGGCAAAAATCGTGTGACCATTGTGCCGAGAACCACAACGGCAATCGTGATAATCTGTTGTGTAACGCTCATTATGCCACACCGCCTTTCTCAAGCGGTTTCCTCATAACCGTAAGTGCAATGAGAATTGCCGCCATTGCAGGCAACATAAAGTTGTTTTTGCCAAAAATGAACAGACATAAAGTTGACAGCACAAGTCCCGTTACCGCATTTATATGCTTTTTGTCCTTTAGCCATTGTTCGAGGAAGATTACAACGAACATTGCGGTCATAACAAAGTCAAGTCCTTTTGTGTCAAAGGTTATGAGTGAGCCGAAAATTCCGCCCAAAGTTGCCCCGAAAAACCAGTAAAAATGATTCAGCAATGTAACGAAAAACATAAACCAACCCTTGTCAATTCCAATAGGCACTTTTGCCGTGTAGTTGATTGAAAAGCTTTCGTCACACATACCAAAAATGAGATACAGCTTTTTAAGTCCTGTTCCTTTGAATTTGTCAAGCATTGAAATTCCGTAGAAGATATGCCTTGCGTTCACCATTAGCGTCATAAAAAACGCTTGGATGGGATTGAACGCACCGAGCAGCATATCAACTGTTATGAATTCCATTGAGCCTGCAAAAATTGTTAAACTCATCAGACACGGATACAAAAAGTTGAATCCCGAAACATTCATATAAATTCCGTATGTAAGTCCCAAAAACCAAAATCCCGCAAATATCGGTATCGTATAAGGAAATGCGGCACGCAAAGCCGCCATTTTGCCTTTTTTCAAAATCTCCACCCCTCTTTAAAACACAATTAGAATTATACATTTTATCACGGCTTAATTCAAGTGAAACCATAAAACAAAAGGCTGATATCCAAAGCGGATATCAGCCTTAAAATCGGTTATGTAATTAAATTTCAAAAGCGGCGCTTACCTTTTTGAATTCTCTCTTTCTGATGATGAAGTAGGCAATTAAAACGGATGTGCCTGTGATAAGCCACGAAACAGGGTAAACCATAAGGAGCATATCGTACGTGTGGAATGCTTTGAATACTGTGAAGAGCCAGATAATTCTGAACACAACAGAACCGAAGATTGTAAGGATTGCAGGGAGGAGTGAATGTCCGATTCCTCTGAGAGCACCGCCGCTGATTTCATATGAACCTGTCATAAGTTCAAGGAGCATAACAATCGCCATTCTGATGATTGCGTACTTGATAACAGTGGGGTCGGTTGTGAAGAAGGTTATGAAAAATCTACTGCCGAGCATAAATATAACGCTCACACCGCCCGTGAAAATACAGCTGTACAGCATACAAAGTCTGAACACTTTTTTGCACCTGTCAAACTGAAGTGCGCCGTAGTTCTGACTTGTGAATGTAACGGCTGTCTGGCTGAAAGCACATACTATATAATATGTAATGTACTCAAAGTTGAGTTCAGCCGATGAACCTGCAACCGCCTGTGAACCGAATCCGTTTACGGCTGTCTGAATAAATACATTTGAAATTGAGAAAACCATACCCTGAATACCTGCAGGGGCACCGATTTTCAAAATCATAATGAGATGTTCTTTCTTGAACGAAAGTTTTTTGAGATTTACTCTGATTGACTCGTCCTCGTTTCTGATGAGAAACATCATAACAAGCGCTGCGCTTATGCCGTCGGCAATTACGGTGGCAATGCCAACACCAGCAACGCTCAAGCCACATACAATTACAAAGAAAAGGTTCAAAAGAACATTTACAATGCCCGAAATCACAAGGCAGTAGAGCGGACGGCTTGTGTCGCCGACACTTCTCAAAATTGCCGAACCAAAGTTGTAGAGCATTACGAACGGCATACCGAGAAAATAAATCCGCAGATATGTTGCCGCAAGATCAATTACATCGTCAGGCGTGTTCATCAGCCTTAACAGCGGACCTGCAATAACCTGACCGAGTATCAAAAGAAGAAATCCGCAGATAAGTGAAAGTACAATTACCGTGTGAACTGCTTCCGAAACTTTTTTTCTGTCATTTTGACCTATATATCGTGCAATCAGCACATTTGCACCGACTGAAAGTCCTGTGAACAACAGCACAAGCATATTGATAAGCGGGCCGTTACTGCCAACTGCGGCAAGAGCCTGACTGCTTGAAAATCTTCCGACAACCGCAACATCGGTTGAGTTGAAAAGCTGTTGCAAAATACTGCATCCTGCAAGCGGAAGTGTGAAAATAAGAATTTTCTTTCCAAGCGGTCCTTCCAGCATATTTATCTGATGTGAACGCTGGTGCCTTTCCTGCGCAGCATTTTGGCTTTTGCCTTTTTTAAACAGCCCTGTAAATGCACGTGATATTGTTTTTTTGTCATTTTCCATTAATTTCTAACCTCTTCAATCACATAATCTTCGTAAACAATACTATTCTTTTCCGTTTTCCACAATTATTTTAATCCCGTTGCCCGAAATAAACAAGCAAAATACCTTATAAACATAAAGTTTACTTTGCCCACAATTTTAGTTACAATAACTACCTCGTCAAAATTCTTCTTTTTATGCCTTGTTAATATGGTAAAAACTGCTTTTCTACATATTTTTAGCCCGTTTTTTCTCAATAAGCAAGGCTTTGAATTGGTCTGCAATTTGTGGCTTTTCAACAAAAGCAAAATTGCCCTATTGTAGGCATTGACAGAAAAATTTTTTAACTTACAAATAAATATTTCTGAAATTGGTGTATATGCCGATTGAGTTATAATGATACAACTATGATACAAGCCTAATATAATATATGTTTAAAGGGGTAACAGAAAAAGGAGTGAATGTTATGAAGAAAAAAATTGCTATAATTATCGTTGCAGTTGTTATTTGTGCGGCTACCGCAGTATTTGTCGTGCCGAAAATCAGTTTTTATGCGTGTGAGCCGACTGTGTATTTTGATGTTGAGGGTTGTGACAAAGTTGACACAAAGATGTCTGCCGAAGATGCCGAAACTGTCAAGAAAATGTTTGAGGGCAAATCTGAATATTTTGATTCACCGTCTTGTGGTTTTGATGAAAAGGCATCAATAAGAATCGGCTGTAATACATATATGCCTGCGTGTGACGGCGATGAAACAATCAAGCACGGATTTATGTATTTTGAGATTTCAAAAAGCGAAAATAAGGAACTCCGCAAGATTATGAAAAAGTACGGAGCAGATATGAAAAAAGCGATCTGAAAACCGTTGACAGACGCATTTCCGTGTGTTAAACTTTTCTCGAAAAATATACGGAGGTGTTTTTATGAAAA
>CACXEX010000190.1 GCA_902766775.1 uncultured Ruminococcus sp.
AGGTCATATACTCTGATTTCACGGTCTTCTCTGCCTGTTAAGTCGGTTGGTCGTCCGTTGTAAAGTTCCATTTAAAATCCTGCTTTCTTGTGGTGTAGTGCCTGTATCAATATTCGCTATCGTCAATGTAGGAATACACATCAGATGTGGAGTCATAGTCATCATAGTCATCACAGTAATTTGTGTATTCCTCATAAGATGTTGATTCACTCGGCAGATAATCCTTGTCCATATACAGCTTGTTGTTCAGAATACCAAGCTCCTGTAACGCTTTAATAGTGTTTTTAAAGCTTTTCGGAACTGTATAAGCAATCTGTGTTCTTGCGGCAGTATTGCTGTTGTCAGAATCCATGTTCCTAACTTCATCGTAGTATGGATTAGCATCGCCTGTTGCAATCGCAATCACACATACTGCATCGGGTTCGGATTCCTTAAGACTATCATACTCGCCGTAGTTGATGTATGCGTAATCAAGCGCATAATCCGTGTAATCGGTCATTTGAACTGTCTTTTTAAAATCTTCGTCACTGCAATTATCAAGGTCTTTGAGAAAAGCCTCTTTAATTTTTTCGGTTGCCTTTTTGGAATTTTTGGTATATTTTACTGTTCCGTCATCATCAACATAAGTGATTTTGCTTATAACAAAATCGGGATGCTTGTCGTCCGTTACTTTACCGTCAAATCCTGCAACGATAAATGTGTTTATATCTTTCAATTCAGCCTTAACAAGCGGGCTGTATGCTTTGATATAGCCCTTTGAATAGATAATATCTGATGTGTCTAATCCGTTATAAGTACTTGAAAGATAATCGTTTATTTCGTCAAAAACCGATGTTGCACTGTATGTTCTTGTAACAATATGACCGTTATTAAGTGTGTAGGCAAATGCATAATCGGGATTTTTTGAAATCTCGTTGAATAACGGAACATTATCCTTGAACATTGAAACCCATGCATTACGGAATTTGTTCTGTACAGAATAGTTACGCTTGTCAACAAGCTTGAAATGTGCCTCTGAGATACTTGTTATTGTGTTTTTGTCTGTAATATCGTCAGCCATATCTTTAAGATTTTTGCCGACAGCACTGCCTTTTGCCTGATAGTTTGAATTTGCGTCATAGAATCCGGCACTCTTGATATCCTGAGTTTTCGGTACATAGTTGTTGTAACCGAATGCATCAAAACAGCAGAGAGCAACACCGACACAGCTTACAATAATCAACGCACCGAGCGGAATCGAAGTTTTGATAAGCTTTGAAAAGCCTCTGTACAAAATAAGATGAACGATTATGTAAACGGGAACGCTTGCAAGAATAAATCCGAAAACAAAACCTGCATATCCGCCGAGAACATTTACCGAGGCAAAAAGCACACCGAGGAACATACCTGCAAGGAACGAAACAAGCACCTTGATTATGTAACATGGAAGGTGGAATGCAAATGCCGACTGCGCTCTTTCTGCCTTTCTCTTTTTTGCAAGAAAAGCACCGAGTGCAATGCATACAACCGAGAAAATCAGCCAGTAAATAATGTTGATTCCGTCATATGCGGCAAGCGGATTGAGTGCGTTCATAATAATGCTGTCTTTGAAAATGCCAACATAAAAGCCGTCAAAACAGCCCACAACAATGCCCTTGATGAAGATTGCGGAAAGTGGATAAGCTACGCAAACCGCAACGAACATAAGCACTGAGTTGAGCATTGTTCCGCAACAAACTGCGATAAGGCCGAAGAATGAGATAGATGCAAGTGTTCCGAGGCATATTTTAAGGAACATTGCGGAAAGTTCGGTGATTACGGAATTGCCCGTGCAGACCGTGATAATTGAAATCACACCGAGAAAAAATAATGTCGGGAGAATTGACATAAGGTACGCCGACGCTGTTTTGGTGACATAAAGGGTTGATCTTCCAATCGGCAGAGAACCGTACAAATCAGCCTTGCGTTTGTTGTGCAGATACGAATAAATTCGCACAGTGTAGATTATTGTAAATATTATTGAAATAAGATAAATAAGGTTTGCCGATGAATACTGGAAAATCTCGTTTATACCCGTGCCGGAGTTTGTGAATCCCAGAAAGTTAATACTTGACAATGCTGTTGTAAATGTCAGATCTTCGCCAAGCACAACGCATATTGTGTAGCAGATTACAACCGTAACTGCGGAGATGAGTCCGAACACTACAAGCAACGGGGTACAGGCCTTTAAGTCACTGCGAAAGAACGAGAGTGCCTGTTTCAACCTGCTTTTAAAGGATGTTTTCTGCGTCATAACCTGCTGCCCCCATTTCACATATAAAAATTTCCTCTAAGGTCATCGGAACGGCTGAGATATAAAGAGGTTTATGCTCCTCAAGCTTTGGCATAAAATCATCCTCAGTTCCTCTGATTGTAAGGTTAAATATATTTCCGTTTCGCCACATATTGATAACATTGATTTCTTCAAAGAACGAATTGTCGGGAACTTCTGTGAACGCAACCTGAACCTTGCGGAGTCCCAGCTTGATTTCATCAATTTCACGCTCAAGAAGTAACTTGCCCTTGTGGATAAGGCAAATTCTGTCGCACAATTCTTCGAGTTCACGCAGATTGTGTGACGCAACAACAACTGTCATATCATTTACCGAAACATTGTCAATGAGAATTTTCTTTACAAGCTGACGGACAACAGGATCAAGTCCGTCAAAAATTTCATCAAGCAAAAGATATCTCGGACATGTTGAAAGTGCCAGTATCAAAGCAGCTTGTCTTTGCATACCCTTTGACATATCAATTATCTTTGCGTCAGGCTCAATCGGAAACACCGAGCAGTAATGCTTGAAAGCATCTTCACTCCAATTAGGGTAAAGGCTGCGGTAAAGATATGCCGTGTTTTCAAGCGTTGAGCTGTTTGAAAAATAAGGGTAATCGGGAATGAAAAAACATTCTCCTTTTACAGACGGATTGTCAGAAATATTCTGTCCGTTAATTTTGATTTCGCCCTTGTCAGCGTCAAAAACGCCTGCCATAAGTCGCAGAAGTGTTGACTTTCCGCCACCGTTACTTCCGACAATACCGAGTACAGAACCTCTGTTAATGTCGAGAGTGAAATCGTCAACGGCAGTTATTTTGCCGAAACTTTTGGTTATGTGACTAACTTCGATCATTCTTTCCGCCTCCTTCAAATGTAGAATTGATGATGTCGATGAGCTGTTGACGGGGAACACCGTACAGTTCCGCATTTGCGGCGGCTTCACGGAATGTTTTGAGAGCCATCTCTCTGTATGCCGCATTTTCTGTCAGTTTGTCGGTCAGAAAGGTTCCTCTGCCGACGGTCGAATAAATATAGCCGTCAATTTCAAGTGTGCGGTATGCCTTTGCAACTGTGTTTGGATTTACTCCGATCTCTTGTGCAACCGTTCTTACGGGCGGCAGCCTGTCACCTGACTTGAACACACCTGCTGATGCAAGTTTGATTACATTGTTGCAAATCTGTTCATAAATCGGCACACGGCTTGTGAAATCAATTGTAAACATAGCCGTCCTCCTTTGGGTGTTTTATATGCGAATTTGTATAATGTGGCTAATTCTACACTTAAATTTTATCATTAAATTGTACCATTGTCAATGTACAATTTTTAAGTTCAAGAAACTATTCCGAAAATTCTTGAAAGTATAAAACGGATAAAACCGTCAATAACTATTGTAAAGACAAAACCGATTAAAATTCAGATTCGGGGGTAATTCTTTGCAATACGGAAAAGTTGAAATTTGCGGAGTAAACACATCACAGCTTAAACTGCTCAAAGAAAGTGAAAAACGAGAACTGCTTAATATAATAAGAAACGGTTCTCCTGCCGAAAAGAAAAGGGCGCGGGACAAGATGATTAACGGAAATTTAAGGCTTGTTCTTTCCGTAATCCAGCGTTTTACAAACAGGGGTGAAAATCCCGATGATTTGTTTCAGGTGGGTGTTATCGGACTTATTAAGGCGATAGACAACTTTGACCCGACCCTTGATGTGCGGTTCAGTACCTACGGAGTGCCTATGATAATCGGCGAGATAAGGCGATTTTTGCGTGATAACAATGCAGTGAGGGTTTCACGCTCAATGAGGGACACCGCATACCGTGCAATGCAGATAAAAGAACAGCTCACCAACAAAAACAACCGTGAGCCGACTATTGAAGAAATCGCAAAAATTATGGAAATGCCAAAGGAACAGGTTGTGCTTGCTCTTGAGGCAATTGTTGAGCCCGTGTCGCTTTATGAACCTGTGTTTTCTGACGGAAACGACACTATATATGTTATGGATCAAATCGGTGATAACAATGACGACTCCACTTGGCTTGAGGAAATTGCAGTAAAGGAGGCAATCTCAAACCTTTCAGACAGAGAAAAGCGGATTCTCTCAATGAGATTTTTCCGTGGCAAAACCCAGATGGAGGTTGCGGCTGAAATCGGGATTTCGCAGGCACAGGTCAGCCGTATTGAAAAAGGTGCTCTTGATACGATAAAGAAAAATATTTAACTATATATATGTAAAGCAGCTGTTCAGGCGGACAGCTGCTTTACGGTTTCAAAAATTTGTGTGTAAAAAACAACTTTCTGATTTCGTAAAAATAGACGAAAAAATATATTTCACTTTACTTTCGTACTTTTGTGTGTTAAAATTTTAATGTATGAAAACATAATGTTCGCAACAACATAATTAAAGGAGGAAACGGTTTTGAATTCTAAACTTAAAAATGATTCTACCGACTATTTGTTTAAGGCAATTCTTTCGCTTGAAAACGAAGAAGATTGTTACCGCTTTTTTGAAGATTTATGCACAAGTGCAGAACTTAAGGCAATGTCACAGCGCCTTGTGGTTGCAAAAATGCTTACCGAGAAAAAGGTATATACTGAAATCGTCAAGGAAACAGGTGCGTCAACCGCAACTATCAGCCGAGTAAAAAGAGCGTTGTTTGACAACGATACATACGGCTACACTCTTGTGCTTGACAGAATTGAACACGGAGAAAAAAGGTAATGCCGAGCTATTTGTCATTTGCCAGATTTTATGACGGACTTATGCAGGATGCCTGCTATGAAAAACGCTGTGACTATATTTTAAAGCTTGCCGAAAAATTCGGCCACGATATGGGCATAACGCTTGACCTTGCCTGCGGCACCGGAACTCTGACACGACTTTTGAAAAAGCATGGCGTGGATGTTTTCGGAATTGATTACAGTATGGAAATGCTCAGCGAGGCAATGCAAAGTGCCTCCGAAGAAGAACTTGATATTCTGTTTTTAAGGCAAAAAATGCAGAGCATTGACCTGTATGGTACAATAAATACCTGCGTGTGTACACTCGACAGCATAAACCATCTTACAAAAATTGAAGATGTTGCGAAGACCTTTGACCGTGTTGGACTTTTTATGGACAATGACGGTTTGTTTATTTTTGATGTCAACACGGTGTACAAGCATAAAAATGTTCTTGCAGACAACACCTTTGTGTATGAAAACGACAGTGTTTTCTGCGTATGGCAAAACACTCCCGAAGAGGATAACAAGGTGAAAATCGACCTTGATTTCTTTGAAGAAGAGGACGGAGTGTACTACCGTTCGTCCGAGAGCTTTTCCGAGAGAGCCTATACAGATGATGAAATCAGAAAAATGCTCACTGATGCAGGTTTTGAGGTGGAAGCTGTTTACGGCGACCTCACCTTTGAAAGTCCGAAAGAGGATGAACAGAGAGTGATTTATGTTGCAAGAATGAAAAAATCACGCAACAAAGAGTTTAATGAATCGAAAGGATAATCTATATGGATAAAATAATTCGTTGTATCACATCCGACGGTGCGATTATGGCGGCTTGCGTTGATGCGTCCGACATAGTTTTTACCGCAAAGAAAATTCACCACCTTTCACGCAGTGCCACAGCCGCACTCGGCAGACTTTTGTGTGCAACTTCAATTATGGGCGATATGCTCAAACAGAAAGATGCGTCAGTCAATCTTCGTGTAATGGGTGACGGTGAACTTGGTCCTGTTATCGCTGTTGGCGACAGCAGCGGCAATGTTAAGGGTTATGTCGGCAATGCAGACTGCCCGACAGAATATTATGAAAACGGCAAAATCAATGTTGCAAAAGCAGTCGGCAGAACAGGTATGCTCAATGTTATGCGTGACTACGGTTCAGGCGATCCGTACATAGGTCAGGTTGAACTCGTTAGCGGTGAAATTGCCGAGGATATCGCAAACTACTACGCAACAAGTGAGCAAATTCCGACAGTATGCGCCCTTGGTGTGCTTATTGATAAAGAGGACGGCGAGGTTTTGCTTGCAGGCGGATTGCTTATTCAGCTTCTTCCGGGTGCAGACGATACGGTTATCGACAAGCTTGAAAAAAATATTGCAGAGCTTGAGCCTGTAACAACAATGCTTGCAAAGGGTATGAGTATTCTCGATATATGCAAAACCGCTCTCAAAGGCTTTGAGGTTGAAGTGCTTGACGAAAATCCTGTTAAGTATGTTTGCGGTTGTTCAAAAGAAAAACTTGAAAATTACTTCTGCACATTAAGTGATGACGATATTCGTTCAATGGTCAATGAGCAGGGTGTAGCAGTTGCAACCTGTCACTTCTGCAACAAGAAGTATGTATTTACAAAAGATGACCTTGAAAAACTCATTGAAGAGAAAAACAGTAAGAAAAGCAAGGAATAAATAAACGGTGCTTTGTCGCATTTGTCAGCCAAAAAGAGTTGAAAATGAAAAAATTCAAAAAAAGTGTTGACATTTTAATCAAGATGTAGTATTATGATATCTGTCGCCGAGAGATACACGAAATTCGACAGAACTTCGATACAGCGACAAAGGCATGTGGGAGCATAGCTCAGCTGGGAGAGCATCTGCCTTACAAGCAGAGGGTCACAGGTTCGAGCCCTGTTGTTC
>CACXEX010000191.1 GCA_902766775.1 uncultured Ruminococcus sp.
AAATCTGTGGGAGAGCCGTATGCCTCCTGATTCATAAAATTGCCCCATCTGCCTATTCCCTGTCCCATAAGAAAACCGACCATTGCAATGTCGAGAACGGGCATAATTTCCATTTTCTGTATTTTGGCAACAGTCAGACCACCGAGCAACGCACCAATTATACCTCCGTAAATGGCAAGTCCGCCGTTATTGATGTAGAGAATTTCAATCGGATGCTGTCCGTAGTAGTCCCATTTGAAAAAGCAGAAGTACAGTCTTGCACCAATAATTCCCGTTATCATTCCTGCAAAAATACAGTTAATAAGCTTTGAACCGTCAACCTTGTAACGGGGAGCGCTTTTCCACGCATAAAGTACAGCAAGTAAAAGTCCGCAGGCGATGATTATTCCGTACCAATAAACCTTGTAGTCACCGATTGAAAATGCAATCGGGTTAATATCAAATTCCCAGCCAAATCCGGGAAACTGTACATGATAAGGCATAATCACACCTCTTCAGGCTGTTTTACAACAGACAAAGTACAGTTGTTGACATCAAGCATTTCGGCAAGTCTTGCGTTAATATCCTCAAGCTTTGCATCTGCAACCGCATCAATGTAGGTAAAAATTTCATTACCCTGCATTGTGTAATCAATAATTGAATTTGAAATTGCACTTACGGAGTTAAGAGATGAAACAGAATCGCCGTAAACCGACTTTCTTGCAATCTCAAAGTCCTCTTTGCCAATACCGTTTTTCTTAATATCCGAGATATACTGCTTAATCATTTCAGCAGCCTGTTTTGGCGCTCTTGATTCACCGCCGAAGATTACCGAGCAATAACCCGGACCTTCAAAGAGTTCATAAGAAAAACTTGAATTGATGAGGTTTGAATCCATAAGATTTCTGTAAAGTGTACTTGTATTTGATGCAAGAGCCGAAAGAAGAATATCTGTGCAAGCAAGCTGCTTTTCGTTAAGAGGCTTGTCTGCTCTCTCCTTGAAACCGAGATTGAACAAAGGCATTGAAACAGGGAAAGTCTGCTCAACATAAGGTTCTTTGATTTCATAAGGCTCTGTGTCAAAGTAGTTCTTGATTTCCTTTTTCTCACAAGGTTTGAGCATTTTGTCGGCAACCTTAAGCACACCTTCAACTGTTACATTACCTGCAACGCAGAGAACCATATTATTGAGGTTATAGAAAACATTGTAAACTTCATAAAGCTTTTCGGCTGTAATTTCTGCGATTGTCTCAACAGTGCCCGCAATGTCAATCTTTACGGGGTGATTGTGGTACATACCTTCAAGCATATTGAACATTACTCGCCAATCGGGAGAATCGTCATACATTTTGATTTCCTGACCGATAATGCCCTGTTCCTTTGCAACTGTCTGAGCTGTAAAGTATGGGTCTTGTACAAAATCAAGAAGAATTTCAAGGCTTTCATCAAACTTGTCTGTACATGAGAAAAGATAGCAGGTTTTTTCAAAGCTTGTGTAAGCGTTTGCATTAGCGCCTGTCTTTGCATATCTTACAAACGCATCGCCATCTTCGCTTTCAAAAAGCTTGTGTTCAAGGTAATGAGCGATACCGTCAGGAACTGTGATTATATCACCGCCGTTTACGGAAAACTTTGTGTTGATACTGCCGTATCGTGTGCCAAAAATTGCATACGAAGAAGTGTAGCCCTCTTTTGGATAAACAAAAATTGTAAGTCCCGATGGATGTTCAACTTTATAATAGCTGTCGCCTGCTATTTCTGATTTGATTTCTGTAATATTCATTCTGTCCGCCTCCCTTACTTATTTTTGAGAACATAAACTGTATCAAGCAAGAGCTTGTTTGCGGCATCTACAATCTGCTCTTTGGTAACGGCATTAACTTCGGCAGAAACTTCTTCAACAGTTTTAAGGTCACCGTTAAAGATTCTTCCTGTGTACCAACTTTCAATACCGCTTACGCTGTCGCTGCTTGATTTGAATGAATTTACAACAGCAAGTTTTGTTGCCTCAATTTCAAAATCTGTAATTTCGCCATTCTTCATATCCTCAATTTCTTTGAGAATACCCTTTTCGGCTTTTTCAAGGTTTTCGCCCTCAACACCGCTGTTAATGTACATTATGCCCTTGATTGAATCGTAGGAAGATGAGCAGTAGTAGCAAAGGCTCTGCTTTTCACGAACATTGTTAAAGAGTTTTGAACTTGCAGTACCGCCGAGAACAGCGCACATAAGTCTTTCGGCTACTGCCTCGTCATCGCCTGCAGAAATCTGTGTTCTAAAGCCCATAACAAGCTTTGACTGAGAAAGTTCCATTTCCTCTGTGATATGTTTTTCTTTTGAAACAGTTTTGACAACATTGGTTGATGATGTCACAACATTTCTTTCGACATTTGCAAAAGCCTTTGTAAAGACTTCCTTTGCCTTATCGGCAGGACTGTCACCAATGTATAGAATTTCAAATTTTGCGGTTTTGAGAAGATTCTGCCATGCCTTGTAGAGTGATACGGCAGTTGCGGCTTTGATTTTTTCAGCAGTACCGTAACGCTTGATTCCGAAAACTTCGTCCTTACACATATATTTTACAAGCTGTCCCATTGCATAGATTCGCTTTTCGTTGAATTCTGAATCAATGACATCAAGAAGCTGTCTGCGTTCCTGTTCTAGTTCGCTCTCAATAAAAGCGTTGTCCTTAACATTTGGTTCAAAAATTACGCTGCACAAAAGTTCTGAAAGTTCCTTGGCAATGCTGACATCGTCAAGAGCATATCTGTCATCAAGACCTGATACGGAAATTTTAAGCACCTGACTTTCACCGAGTTTTGAAAGCGATGAAGTGAGGTCTGCGCCGTAAAGTGAACTGAGTTTTTTGCTGAGAACAGTAAAATCGGGATATTTTTTGCATGAACGAACAAGCAATCCGCCTACAAGTGCATTTTCCGATGCTGTTTCAATAGAAAGCGGAACAACAATATTCACGCTGATTTTCATTGTTTTAAAACGGCTGTCTTTAATGTTTGTAAAGAAAACACCGTCTGCAATTTCATTTCTGTTGATGAAATTCATTTAATCAACTCCATTTTCAGATTGTCAGTCATATTGTATCACATTTTGATTTATTATAAAAGGGATATAAGAAAAAATACCGCATATATGCACATTATTCAGTAAAAGTATATCCTTTAAGGTTTAAAATATTAAATCACTCATTTTCAGGGTTATCGTCAAGCTCAACAGGCACAACCTTGTCCGCTTCGGTAATTTTTCTCATCACTCTGCAAGGATTTCCGACTGCAACAACTCCTGCGGGAATGTCCTTTACAACAACACTTCCTGCACCGATAACACTGCCCTTGCCGATGGTTACACCTGCACAAATTGTAGAGTTAGCACCTATCCAAACATCATCTTCGATATGGATAGGTTTTGAAATCAAAATTCCATTATTTCTCTGTTCGGCAATAATTGGATGACTTGCGGCTGATATGCACACATTAGGTGCAATAAAACAATTTCCACCGATATGTACAGGCGAAGTATCAAGAATTGTACAGTTGTGGTTTATAAACACATATCCGTGAAGATGTATATTAAATCCGTAATCACATGAAAACACGGGATTAATTATTGAGTTACCGTCAAAAGTACCGAGAAGTTTTGAGAGAATTTCTTTTCTCTTTTCTTCTTTCTCAATTGGGGTATTATTAAGTTCAAAGCAAAGATTTTTTGCAATTATCTGTTCATCATGCGGAAGATTAAAATCAGAACAACAATACGGCTTGTCCTGTTTCATCATTTCAAGATATGTCATAATACATTCTCCTTTTATTTGTTAAGAAAATTTTAGCATATTTTTGGAAATTGTTCAATCAGGTAATTATTTTATGTGGGAGATTTGATGTTTGCAAATAGAGATGTTTTTATAATAAAAGTTATTAAAGTTGGTACGGTAGGGGCGTTCATTGGACGCCCGCCTTAATGGAATAATAAGTTTTGTTCATATGTTTTGATGTGATGAAAGTTATGTGTTATTTGTAGCGGTGAACCGTGTTGCCATTACAGTATAACAATCACTTTGCGATATTTACATAATCATTATTTATAATACAATATGCTACTTTACTTGCGGGCGCCCAATGAGCGCCCCTACTGACTTACAGAAAATTGTGTGGTTAAAAAAACAAATCCCGTAATATTTTCTATTATAATTGTTGTAGTGGCAACTGCGAGTGACGGTGGTTGCTATATGTCAAACTTTCGTCCTCGCCAATGCGTCCTGTTCATAGTCAGGCTATCATCAACGCTCTCCCTAAAAACAGTTGTTTTCTTTTATCTGTTTTTATTTTACGGTCACTCTCTCCCCCGTCTGAAATATAGTCGCCTTGCGTTGTGCATAAATGTACTGCCTTATGCTCCTTATTTCAGACAGCGCTTTGCTCCCTTTTTCCGCCACAGGCGGCGGTCGCAAGGCTACCTCAAGTCCCGTCATATTTTCTATTATAATTTGTTATAACGGTAACTTGCGAGTGACGGTGGTTGCTATATGTCAAACTTTCGTCCTCGCCAATGTGGCTTGTTCATAGTCATACTTTCATCCACGCTCTCCCTAAAAACAGTCCACCGGACTGTTTTCTTAACGGTCGCTTTCAAGTCCCGCCATCGCTTGCTGGTACAAATTAAAAGAGGATTGATACTAAAGTATCAATCCTCTTTTAATGGTGCGAGTGACGGGACTTGAACCCGTACGTCGTGAAACACACGCCCCTCAAACGTGCCTGTCTGCCTATTCCAGCACACTCGCA
>CACXEX010000192.1 GCA_902766775.1 uncultured Ruminococcus sp.
AGATGTTCAGCCTCTTCAACTGTTTTGCCGATAATCAAATCGAGCATAATATCGGCTGACGCCTGAGAAATTGCACAACCGTCACCTGTAAACGAACCGTCCGTAATTACACCGTCTTTGATGTTAAGGTTAAGCACAATGTCATCACCGCAACTTGGGTTCACACCCTCAAGGCTCACCGTTGCCGTATCAAGCGGATGTTTATGCATTGGATGAAGATTGTGGTCGGTCAGAATTTCATTGTAAAAACTTCTGTTATTCTCCATATCCCATTCTCCTTCTGACTGATGACACGCTGTTCAGAAACGCATCAATGTCTTCTTTCGTATTGTATAAATAAATGCTCGCCCTTGTTGTTGATGGAATGCCTAAAAATTCCATCAAAGGTTGTGCACAATGGTGTCCTGCACGGACTGCAATACCGTCGGCATCAAGAATGCTGCTGACATCGTGAGGATGAACTCCGTCAATTGTAAAGCTTATAATTCCGCAATGCTCTTTCGGATTGTCACTTCCCTGAATATTGATGTGCGGAATTTGCTTAAGTCCATCAAAGGCTCTTTTGGTGAGCTCTTCTTCAATACTTCCGATTGTATCATAACCGATATTCTGAATATATTCAATTGCAGTTTTCAGCCCCCATGCACCTGCCGCATTTACTGTTCCTGCCTCGAATTTGTGCGGTAAGTCGGAATAGACAACCTTGTCCCTTGTAACGGAATCAATCATCTCACCGCCTGTTAAAAACGGCGGCATTTTTTCAAGAAGGCTTTCTTTGCCGTATAAAACACCGATTCCGAAAGGCGCCATAAGTTTGTGACCTGAAAATGCGAGAAAATCTACATCAAGCGACTGAACATCGACCGGAATGTGCGGAACACTCTGTGATGCGTCAAGCACAACAACTGCACCACATTCCCTTGCAAGCTCTGTAATACGCTTTATGGGAGTTTTGCAACCGAGTACATTTGATATGTGGGTTACGGCTACAAGCTTTGTACGCTCCGAAAAAGCCTGTTTCAGGTGTTCCTCGGTAATTGTTCCGTCAGGGTTGCACTCAATATACTTTACCGCTGCGCCTGTCTTTTCTGCAACAGCTCTCCACGGCAATTGATTGCTGTGGTGTTCCATTATTGTAACAAGAATTTCGTCACCTTTTTTGAGAAAATTCATTCCGTAGCTGTACGCTACAAGATTGAGGCTTTCGGTAGCATTGCGTGTAAATATTATCTCACGCTCCGACTTTGCATTAATGAACTTTCTGACTGTTTCACGGGATTGTTCGTAGCACTCGGTCGCTTTGAAACCCAAATCATAGAGCCCACGCAGAGGGTTGGCATTATATTTTTTGTAGAACTCAATTTCGGAGTTTATAACCGATTCAGGTCTTTGAGCAGTTGCGGCACTGTCGAGATAGACCACAGGGTTTTCTCGCAAAAGCGGAAAATCTTCTTTAAAGTTTTTCATTTGCATAGCCTGTAACCTCCTCAAGACAGGATTTTGCAAGCGTTTCAAGCTCCTCATCACCGATTTTTGAACATAAAGCGTCAAGCTTTGCACGAGCCATAAGATTACAAGCCTCTTCTTCGTCAAGTCCTCTGCTTGCAAGGTAGAAAAGCACATCATCGGACGGTCTGCCTATTGACGCACCGTGATTGCCCTCAACATCTTCTTCGGCACAAAGAATGAGCGGTACAGTCTGATTGATGACATCTTCACCTAAAATGAGAACATCTTCGTTCTCATCGCCCTTTGCACCGGATGAACCGAGTGGAAAATCAATTGTACCACGAAACAGCTTATGTGCTTTATCTCTCAAAACGCCGCCTGCGTTCATTGAACTGACAGTCTTTTTGCCGATATGCTCTGCGACATAGTTCATATCAAGCAACTGCTCGTCCTTGCAATAGTAACCTACATTGAGATCAAGATTGCTCTGCTTGCCTAAAAGTGTTGTTTTTGTGCCTGTATAGGTTTCTTTTCCGCCAATAAAAAGCTGTAATATCTCTGCTGTGGCATTATCTGCGCACTCTGCACCGACATCATTTATAAATTGGAAGTTTGGTGAAAGAAGATTAAGCTGTACAAGTCTGATTTTTGCACCGTTTTCAGTCTTAAGTCTTGTCCTTACGGCACAAGTACCGCTTGTGTTGCTATCTGATTTCATTGTCATAAACACGGTAAGTTCTGTGTTCTCGGGAGCGTAAAGTTCTATATCCGCAAAAGCATTTTCGCCGTTTTTGCAATCAAAAAACAGCTTTTCACTTTTAGTTCTATCGGCAGATATTCTGATTTTTTCAGTCGGTGACATTTTTGAGATTTCGTCAATCTCCTCGCCCATACCTGTCTGAATATTTGCAAATGAATTCCAGATTTTTAAATTGGAATTGTTTGTATATTTTTCAATTATTTCTTTTTGAACAGGAACGCTGTTCCAACCGTCAACGGGAATATTCTGAATCTTTGCCTGATTCACTCCCAAACGGTTCCATGTGGGTGACGGAAGAAAGTTCACTGTTAAGTCTTTATTATCAACCATAATGTCCTCCTTATCCGATACTGCCCTTCATCTCAAGCTGAATGAGATTGTTCATTTCAACCGCATATTCAAGCGGAAGTTCCTTTGATACATTGTCTGCAAAGCCACTGACTATCATCGCCCTTGCATCTTCTTCACTAAGACCTCTTGACATAAGGTAGAATACAGCCTCATCGCTGATTCTGCCGATTTTGGCCTCGTGACCGATATCTGCGTGCGGAGTTCTGATATCCATTGCAGGGATAGTATCTGAGCGTGACTTTGAGTCAAGCATAAGCGACTGACACGAAACGGCAGATTTTGCATTTTCGGCAGTCTTATTCACAACAACGGAACTTCTGAATGTGCTGATGCCACCGTCTTTTGAAATTGACCTTGTGTTCATAAACGAAGATGTTTCTTTGCCGACATGAACTACCTTTGCGCCTGTATCAAGGTTCTGTCCCTTGCCTGCAAATGTAATTCCCGTAAACTCCATTCTTGAACGGTCACCCTTTAAAATTGTCATCGGATAAAGATACGACACATGAGAACCGAATGAACCCGATACCCATTCCATAGTACCGCCCTCTTCAACAAGCGCTCTTTTGGTGTTGAGGTTGTACATATTTTTTGACCAGTTCTCAATTGTTGAATATCTGAGTCTTGCATTTTTCTTTACAAAAAGTTCAACGCAACCTGCATGGAGGTTTGCTATGTTATATTTCGGAGCGGAACAACCCTCGATAAAATGAAGGTCTGCACCCTCGTCAACGATAATGAGTGTGTGTTCAAACTGACCTGCTCCGGGTGCGTTAAGTCTGAAATATGACTGCAAAGGGATTTCAACAGATACTCCCGGCGGAACATATACAAACGAACCGCCTGACCACACTGCACCGTGAAGTGCGGCAAATTTGTGATCATTCGGGCGGACAAGTTTCATAAAATACTTTTTTACCATATCGGCATATTCGCCTTTTAACGCACTCTCCATATCGGTATATACTACACCCTGTGCGGCAACCTCTTCACGAACATTGTGATACACAAGCTCCGAGTCATACTGTGCTCCGACACCTGCAAGGGATTTTCTCTCCGCCTGCGGAATACCGAGCCTTTCAAAAGTATTCTTGATATCTTCGGGAACTTCCGACCACTTTGCGGTCATTCTTGTATTTGGACGGACATAGGTTGCAATATTATCCATATTAAGTCCGTCAATTGGCGGTCCCCAGTTTGGCACTTTGAGTTCGTTATAAATTTGAAGTGACTGCAAACGGAAATTTTGCATCCACACGGGATCGTTCTTTTCCTCTGAAATTTTTTCTACAATTGAGGCATCAAGGCCTGATTTGATACGATAGGCATCTTTTTCTTCGTCTTTGATGTCATAGACACTTCTGTCAACATCATCGACATATGTTCTTTCTTTCATCTAAATACCTCCGTCAGAATTTTTCAGCATAAAGCTCAAGGTATTTTTCAAAGCCATGCTTATTGATTTCATCAATCAATGAGGCATCACCTGTTTTAACAATATGGCCGTTGACCATAATATGAGTATAGTCAACCTTGAGAGATTCGAGAATACCCGTGCTGTGTGTGATGATTAGCAACGCACCGTCACGCTTTTTCTGATAGTGTTCAACACCCTTTGATACTGTGCGAACTGCATCAACATCAAGACCTGAGTCTGTTTCGTCAAGGATTGCAAGCTTCGGGTTGAGCAAAAGCATCTGCAAAATTTCGGCCTTTTTCTTTTCGCCACCTGAAAAGCCTACATTGAGGTCACGCTCAGAATAGGAAGGATCCATCTGTAAAATCTCCATTGCCTGTTTGAGTTCCTTCTTAAAGTCCCAAAGGCGGATTCTTTTGCCACGGTTCTTCTCGAGGGCATTACGAATGAAAGATGAAAGTGAAAGGCCCGGAACTTCGAGAGGACTCTGGAATGAAAGAAAGATTCCGTCCTTTGATCTTTTATCGGGAGTTTCATCGTTAATATTCTTTCCGTCAAAAACAATTTCGCCGGAATTAAGCGTATATTTAGGATTGCCCATAAGAGCGAAACCGAGGGTTGATTTACCTGCTCCGTTTGGTCCCATAAGGACATGGGTTTCACCCTTTTTTATGTTAAGATTTATATTGTGCAGAATCTCTTTATCCTCCACACTGACGGTCAAACCGTTTACATCAAGTAATTTGTCTGCCATTTCATAATCCCACCTTTTTACATTATCAACCCACTAAAACAGTGGACAATTAAAATATAATCTTTTCAACCCATTTTGTCAATGGGTTGGTATTGCATTTTTATAATTTTTTGTATATAATCAAAGTATGTAAGCAAAAAAGACTTGCAAAAATGTGCAAGTCTTGCCAAAAGGAGATAATTTTATGCTGATTTCAAGTAAGGGTCGTTACACGCTGTATGTGCTTGTTGATCTGGCAAAAAACGGAAAGGAAGGATATGTTCCGCTGAAAGAGATTGCAGAACGACAGGACATTTCCAAAAAGTATATGGAGGGTATTCTCAAAACCCTTGTGGATCACAACTTGCTTGAAGGTGTAAAAGGAAAAGGCGGCGGATATAAGCTGACAAAGGAACCTGAGGATTATTCACTCGGCGAAATTTTAAGACTTACAGAAGGCGACCTTGCCTCTGTTCCCTGCACCTCAAAAACTCACGAACATTGCAATCATATGGAATCGTGTCCGTCTCACCCTATTTGGCAGGAACTTGACAATCTTATTAATAATTACCTTAACGGCGTAACTCTTGCGGATTTGCTTAAAAATAATGAATAAAATAATATGCACAACCTCTTTGCTTTTGTGAAGGTAATGTGCTATAATTTAAGTGCAGATATCATATTTGCAAGCAATGCAAGGCATTGTTCCGATTTTAATAAGAAAAGACAGATAATTTGAACTGCTGATTGCGAATTACACTGTTATTACAAATCTATCAGCAAAAGCAGGTGATTTTATGGCTTTCGATACATTTGATGAGGGTATTAACCCAGGTGGAATGAGAAGCAAAAACGAGATTAAAACATTGATATGCTATTTATATAATTCCGTAAAAGAAAATATGGATAAAGGTATTGTCATTCAGGCAATTTTGAAACAGGGACTTGCAAATTATTTTGAAACAAGTTCCGCATTTGATGACCTTGTTACAAACGGCAACCTTGTACCCGCTGATGACGAGCACAAAACATATGCTCTTACCGAAAACGGTGTTGAAATTGCAAAGCAGCTCGACAGTATTCTTGCCTATACTATTAAAGAAAAGGCATATGCCTGTGCTGTCAAGCTACTTGCAGAGAGAAAAAATGAAACTGAAAATAAAGTTGACATTGTAAAGAATGAAAACGGCTTTACTGTTAAATGTTCTGTATCAGGCGGCGATATGGAGCTAATGAAGCTTGATGTCTATGCTCCCGAAATGGAACAGGCGCTTATCCTGAAGAAGAATTTTCTTGATAATCCGAAAAAGGCGTACAAGGTTATGCTTGCACTTCTTACAAGGGATAAGGAAACCGTAGGTGACGCTCTGGAAGAACTTTACGGCATTGTATAATATTCCATACAAACAAATTTTGGGCGGTCGAAATGACCGCCCTTTTTATGTTTTTCTAAAAGAAAAGGTTCAAACCGAGCATAAGCGTTACTCCGGGGATTCCGCCTATTATTGACACCAAAAGCGACAACAGGCTGACGGGCAATGTTACTCCCGTAAAGGTTCCTGTAAAATTCACCGCAAACAAAGTCAACACCCCCAAAAGCATAGACAGAAACGACCTTTTTAATGGGTGTTTGTTTTTCCCGAGATAATGTAAAACAGCAAAAATCAAAAAGGTTGAAAAAATAATCAGACATATTCCCCACCAAGGCATTTTAAACAACTCCAAACAAAAAATAAAACCGTCGGAATACCTCCGACGGTTAATTTTATGCTGATTATTAAGTTAATATGCTTACAGTACACCGAACTTTGAAAGCACGTTAAGTGCAATTACAAACAAAACAAATACAGCAGCAAAAATCTTTGTCCAGCGTGCAAGAAATGCATCAATCGAACGAGCCTTATTCTTTGAGAAATAAGAGTCTGCAACACCTGTTACCGCACCGATACCCTGCTGGTTACCTTCCTGAAGGATAATTACAACGATGATAGCAATAGATACGATTGCAAGCAATACGCCTAAAACAATGCCCCAAATGCTCATTTTATATCTTCCTTTCATTTAATAAATACGAATAAAACAAATTCTGCTTTAATAACTGTTTTATAATACCATAGAAATACAGCTTTTTCAAGAGATATTACAAATTTTTTATTTATTTTTTACGGTTATTGCAGTTACGCTTTATCTATCAAATCATAAAATCAAATCAACGAAAGCTGTTCGTCTTTTGAATCATCATTCACAGGCAAAGCACCTCTTGCGGGAAGTGAGCTTGTTCTGTAACGCTTTGGATTTGTAAAAGTTCCCTCTTTGTAGCGTTCTATGCTGAAAAGTCTGTGACCTTTCTTTGGTTTGAGGACCGCAACACCTTGGGTTGAACGAGTAGTTTTTAAAGCGAGTGCGCCTGTGTGGACGAGAAGCATATTTCCTGATGATGCCTTGAATAGAACTTCTTCATCCTCAGGCATATAGAGAAGTCCAACAAGCGGAGATTTGTCAGAATATGCACCCGTGAGTTTTTTGCGGTTAGTTTTGGTTGCGTAGGATTCAAGCGGAACTTTTGCAGCCTTGCCGTTTTCAAAGGCAAACAGCAGCATACCCTTGTAATCCTTTGTTGCAACCATTTTCACTGCATTTTCGCCTTCATCAAAGCCAAGCTTTGCGGCAACATAGTCACCGAGAACACTTGCCTTTGTCTGTGCAAAGTCATCAGCTTTTGCCTTATATACCTGACACTTATCGGTAAAGAACAGAAGGTCGCAATTGTTTGTAAACTCAAGCTCCTGAATGATTTCGTCACCGTCTTTGAGCTTTTGTTCACCGCTCATTCTGAGCGACTGCGGAGTGATCTTCTTGAAATATCCCTCTTTTGTAAAGAAGAGATTAACGGGATAATCGGGAATCTCTACTGCCTCTTCCTCATACTTTGCAACATCGTCATAGATAATGATACTCTTTCTCGGCTGACCGTATTTTTCAGCGATTGATTTGAGTTCTTTGACAATGATTGTCTTGATTCTCGCCTTGCTCTTTAAGATTTCGTCAAGTTCGGCAATTTCTTTTTCAAGGTCTTCAAGGTCTTTTGTACGCTTTAAAATGTATTCACGGTTGAGATGACGAAGTTTTATTTCGGCAACATATTCAGCCTGAATTTCGTCAATACCGAATCCAATCATAAGGTTTGGCACAACCTCGGATTCTTCATCGGTTTCACGGACAATCTTTACTGCCTTGTCAATATCGAGAAGAATTTTTTCAAGACCTCTTAAAAGATGAAGTTTATCAGCTTTTTTGTTGCGGTCAAAGTATGTTCTTCTTCTGACGCACTCAATTCTGAAAGCTATCCACTCTTCAAGCAACGCTTTTACACCGAGAACTCTCGGCACACCTGCGATAAGCACATTGAAGTTGCAGGCATAGGAATCTTCAAGTGTTGTA
Source organism: uncultured Ruminococcus sp. (assembly GCA_902766775.1). Classification (GTDB taxonomy): domain Bacteria; phylum Bacillota; class Clostridia; order Oscillospirales; family Acutalibacteraceae; genus Ruminococcoides. The sequence goes on from CACXEX010000192.1 coordinate 8,152, forward strand.
AAGCGGTAAAGCTTTGTCATAAGTTTGTCGGGATCGACACCACGCTTGAGGTCAATTGTAATCTTAAGACCTTCAAGACCTGTTTCATCTCGAATATCTGAAATTTCTTTGACTTTTCCCTGCTTTACAAGGTCAATGACCTTTTCAATGATAACTTCGCAGGTTGTTGTGGCAGGAATTGAAAGGATATCTATGCAGTTAGCAGACTTGTCATAGACATACTTTGCACGGAGTTTGATACTTCCTCTGCCCGTTTCGTAAACCTGATTGATGACATTTTCATCATAGATAATCTGACAACCGCCTGTAAAATCAGGAGCCGGCAGGGTTGATTTTATATCATGGTCGGGATCACGGATAAGTGCCGCTGTTGTTTCGCAAATTTCACGCAGATTGAATGAACAGATATTTGACGCCATACCAACTGCGATACCTGTGTTTGCGTTTACAAGTACAGACGGAAATGCAACCGGCAAAAGTGACGGCTCTTTCATTGTGTTATCGTAGTTATCTACGAAATCCACTGTATCTTTGTCAATATCACGGAAAAGTTCGTTGCAGATTGCGTCAAGCTTTGCCTCTGTGTAACGAGATGCCGCCCATGCCATATCACGGCTGTAAAACTTACCAAAGTTACCCTTTGAATCGACATACGGATGCAAAAGTGCCTCATAGCCTCTTGAAAGACGGACCATTGTGTCATAGATTGCAGAGTCGCCGTGAGGGTTTAGTTTCATTGTTGCACCGACAATATTTGCCGATTTTGTTCTTCCGCCATTCAGAAGTCCCATTTTGTACATCATATAAAGGAGCTTTCTGTGTGACGGTTTGAATCCGTCAATTTCGGGAATTGCACGAGATAGGATTACGCTCATTGCATACGGCATATAGTTCTCTCTGATAGTGGAAACGATTGGCTGTTCCACTACCTCACCCGCACCGTTGATTACACCGTGAGTTTTTGACGGTGAAGTTTTGCGGGGGGATTTTGAAGATTTTTTCGCCATTTATTTCCACCTCCAATCAGCTTACATCAAGCTGGTCAATATATTCGTTGCCGTGTTCTACTATATAATCTTTTCTTCCCTGAAGATTGTCACCGAGAAGAACATCAAAAATTTCTGCTGTCTGCTCTGCATCTGACGGAAGAACCTTGATAAGTCTGCGTGACTCGGGATTCATTGTGGTAAGGTTCATCATATCCGGTTCGTTCTCACCAAGACCTTTTGAACGCTGAATTGTGAATTTTTCCTTGCCGAGCTGTTCAATAAACTTATCCTTTTCAACCTCATCATACGCAAAATAAACATCGTTTTTAGATGTAATTTCATAAAGAGGTGATTCGGCAATAAACACCTTGCCCTCTTCAATAAGCGTAGGAGTAAGTCTGTAAAGCATTGTAAGCAAAAGCGTTCTGATCTGGAAACCGTCAACATCGGCATCGGTACAGAGAATAATCTTGCTCCAACGCAGTGAGTTCATATCAAAGCTTGAGAGATTTTTGTTGGCTTTTGACTTAACCTCAACACCGCAACCGAGAACCTTGAGCAAATCGGTAATGATTTCGCTTTTGAAAATCTTATCGTAGTCAGCTTTAAGACAGTTAAGTATTTTACCTCTGATTGGCATAATCGCCTGAAAGTCGGGATCTCTCGCCTGTTTACACGCACCAAGAGCAGAGTCACCCTCTACTATGAACAGTTCACGCTGTTCTGTATCTTTACTTCTGCAATCAACAAATTTTGCGACACGATTTGTTATGTCGAGATTGCCCGAAAGTTTTTTCTTTATGTTAAGTCTTGTTTTCTCCGCATTTTCACGGCTACGTTTATTGATGAGCACCTGTTCGCAGATTTTTTCTGCCTCAAGCGGATTTTCGATAAAATAAACTTCAAGGCTTTGACGGAGGAATGCAGTCATAGCATCCTGAATACCCTTGTTGGTAACAGCCTTTTTAGTTTGGTTTTCATAGGATGAAACGCTTGAGAACGACGAAATAACGCACACAAGGCTATCCTCAACATCGTCATATTTGATTTTACTTTCGGTTTTGTTATATTTATTGTTCTGTTTTAAATAGCTGTCAATCTGATAGACAAAGGCATTTCGCACCGCTTTATCGGGAGCACCGCCGTGTTCAAGCCAGCTTGAATTGTGGTAGTATTCGGTGAGATGCACTTTATTTGAAAATGCAACCGA
>CACXEX010000193.1 GCA_902766775.1 uncultured Ruminococcus sp.
CTTCCGTGTGGAAGGTGACATCTGTAAAAGTCAACTTTTCACCATTTGCTGTTATTTCAATCCACACCTTCCGTGTGGAAGGTGACACGCAACCGCTAATATTTATACACACCCCGACAAATTTCAATCCACACCTTCCGTGTGGAAGGTGACCGGCTTTGTTGTTGCATTTATCTTCACAATATTCCATTTCAATCCACACCTTCCGTGTGGAAGGTGACCAGAAAGCCTATACCTACGAAGAGCCGGTTTACGAATTTCAATCCACACCTTCCGTGTGGAAGGTGACTGAAAATGTACTCTTCTTTGACCGTTGGCAGAAATTTCAATCCACACCTTCCGTGTGGAAGGTGACAGCAAAAGTTGACAGACACTTTACTTAACACACACATCATTTGCGTATTTATGCACAAAGCGGTTGAATTATTTTTCAACCGTCAGCATAAAAAGTTACCATCAACTTCATCAATTAACAATTTATTCGGTGCGAATGATACGGTAATTTTATGTACACATACCATTCGCACTAAAAAAGCAACACTCCTTCAACATCAAAATCGTTATTCACTCCGTAGTGTTCGACTTTGGTTTTATAATTATTTCCGAGATAATAGAACCTGATACTGTCCTCTTTTTCGTCAATCAGGTTGATCAGTTTTTCTTTAACCTCTCTGCATTTTGCCGCATCCATAACGCACTCAAACACGGAATTCTGCACTCTTTTTCCATAGTTGACGCACTCCTTAGCGACTTTACGCAGTCTTTTCCTGCCCTGAGGAGTTTCCGTACTGACATCATATGTAATCAAAACAAGCATTTTAAATACCTACTTCCACAAAAACGGTGGATAGCCGTCAATATCGCCACGCAGATATCGTGTCAACAAAAGTGCCTGAACATACGGCACCATTCCCCATTGAACTTTTTCTTCAAGGTATGGGTGCTTTATCTCGGTAAGTTTTTTATTTTGCCATGATTGCAAAAACTTTTTCTTTCCGTTGTCTGTAAAAATCACGGCACCGTTTTCCTTTGTGATAAAATCGTCCTTGTTGACCATTTTTCTGTTAATCATAGTAAGAACAAATCTGTCGGCAAATACGGAACGCAATTCTTCAATCATATCAAGTGCAAGCGATGCCCTTCCGGGACGGTCTTTGTGGAGATAGCCTACATACGGATCAAGTCCCACACAATAAAGTGCGGATGTAACCATACTCGTCAACATTGTATACGAAAACGAAAGCATTGCATTTACTGCATCTGTGGGCGGTCTTCTGTTTCTTTCGTGAAAGAAGAAATCATCTTTTTGTTGAAGTATCAAATCGTCAAATACAGAAAAATATCTTGTTGCCGCCTCTCCTTCAACACCTCGGAGCGACGCCGTATCAGCGCAATTCGAAATGCTTTCCATAGAACTTTTTATCCGCGATGAAACATTTTTAAGCTTTTCAATATCAAGCGAGTTTGGATAATCTCTTGTCGCCCGTTCAATTACCCACCTTGAGTTGAACAGTTTGCCAAAAATGATATTCTTTGCAATTTTAGTACACTCATCTTCGCTTTCCGAAAGTTTGTACTGAGTTTTTCTAAGCACCACATTTCCGCAATACGGGCCGACAACTCCTGCAAGGAATCTTCCGTGTCTGCTCATAAACGAAACGCTGATATTGCTTGCGGCACATTTTCCGAGAAGTGCGGGACTTATTCCGCTGTAACCAAAGGTGACAATTGCCTCAAGATTATGCAACGGAATTCTTCCGCACTCCTCTCTGTCAGCAGATATAACAATGTTTTCTCCGTCCAAAGAAAGGTACTTGTCGGTTGAAGTCACATAAAGTGTGTTCAATAATTTTTTCATAGTTAATCCTCTGCCATATCGGACAAATATTTTTTGACTGATTTCACCTTTGTAAGCCTTGGCAGGCACAAATTCTTGAGTGAGCAGGCAGAACAGTTTTTGTTCTGCCTGACTTTCGGAGTGTATCTGCGAGCGTAGAGCGTGTGCATTTCCTGAATTATGTCTTTCAATTCATCACGGATTTCATCGGTAAATTCAATCTTCTGACGATGCCTTGTTTTGCCGTAAAAAATGTGCAGTTCGTTAATTTTGGTGCAAAACATATCCTCAAGACACATTGCCTGTGCGGCAACTTGAAGAATATCGGCATGGCTTTCTTTAGGCTCACCGTGTTTATATTCAACAGGCACAACGGAATATCTGCCCTCTTTGCCGAACAATATTGCACCGTCATCAGACGGAACAAATTCAACAATGTCACAAACTCCGTATATTCCGAGTCCATAAGATGAAACCTGCATTCCTCGTGAAATGATAACACCGTTCCTCGTTTCGGTAAAAGTGTCGTCATGGGCTTTTTCATGCATAATCTCACCGCTGACCGTAAGCAGATTTTCTGCCCATTGCTGTTCAATATGTATCAAAGCCCATTGTCTGCGACAAAACACAAAATGCTGTATTCCCGATATGCTCAGAATATTGTCATCATCGTACATCATTTTATGATGCATTCAACGCCTGACGGCAATGTGTCAGTATCAACAGAAAAATCATAGTCGGCAAATTTTCTCGGAACAGCTACATCTTCCTTTTTGCTGATGTTGATTTTCTCAAACAGCTTATATGACGGTGCGTTTCCGAGTTCGCTGTCATGTTTGAAAATAACAAGTTTACGTACTGCCATTTTTCCTCTTGCGGCTGCATGGTCAAACTCAAACATATTTACAATTGCATTCCACAAAAGTTCAAGGTCATCTTCTGAAAAACCTGTAACCTTGCGGGCAAGATTGGCTGAAATATAGCCCTCTGCAACATAAAGACCATATGGAACAATAAACTTATTGCCCATGGTATTTACCTTGTCTTCAGAATCTTTTTCAGTTGTAACAGCACATCTTGTAATTGTTACTTCCTGCGGAAGAATAGGATCTACCGAACGGGCAAAACTGAGCTGAACAGGACCTCTCACCTGACCACAATTAAGTCCGTTTGAAACAAAAGTTGTCATAACAGCGCCAAAGGTTCTTATATCAAAAAAGTTAGCACACATAAAATCTCTGATTTTCAAATCAAGCTCTGCATCACCTTTTTTGAGATCTTTAATCTGCGCCTTGATTTTCTTATCGTCAGTAACATCAGTATCTATGCCAACATATTCAAGCGCTGTTCTGTCACTCTTATTAAGCGGCACTCCGCTTTTAATGTATATCTTGTAACCCTTTTCGTCTTCCTTAGCGGTTTCAACATAGTTTCTGATTTTTCTTTTAAGGCAGACATCTGTCACCATGCCGTAACCTGTTTCGGGATCTACTCTCGGCATATTTCCTGCATCGGGATCGCCGTTTGGATTACCGTTTTCTACATCAAAAATAATTGCAAAATCATACTTATTCTTAATTACTTCAGCCATTGTTTACTTCCTCCTTGCGTGTATATCTTTTTTGTGTCTGATGATAATAACCGAGCTGGAACATACCTTTTTCCTCAAGTTTGAGTCTTATCGGAAATTCTGTTCCGAGTTTTGACATTGTTTCGGTCAATTTTTTCTGGTAATAAATTTTGCGACTTGTTTCGCTTATTTTTTTAATATGAGCCTGTGCAAGTTCAATCAGCAATGGGAATATCAAAGCCGGTGTCGAACTTGCAGATGCAAAGTACCTATCTCTTATTGTTGCTTTAATACCCGGATTTGCCGCATTTTGAATTTCTTCAAGATTCGAGAAAAGTACGCCAAGCAAATATGCCTTGTTTTCGCTGTGTTCATTTAATTCCACTGTTAAGTCCTCCTTTGGAATAGTTTTTATATTTCTCATGAGATAAGCTTTTATAATTGCCGCCTTGCCCCATGTAATCTTTCTTTCAGCAGATATTCTGCTCTGAACTCCATAATAAAGAGTTGCAGGATAGTTTGTACCGTTTAAAATTGCATTGAGTACATCTCCTGCAAGATGCGGTTTGCAAGACTTGTCCTTTGATTTTGGATTGACGGTCTGACTTACCGTCTGCCACAAAGTGAGATGTTCAAGTGTTTCAAAACTCGGTTTCACAATTTTCATTTGTTCCTCATGCAACAAAATATTCTGCATAACCTTGCCGAATGTATTTCTTACGAAAAATCGGACAGACAATCTTGCTGAGTTTGGAGATATACCGAGAATGTAGAAATTGTTATCGGGATGTAAGGGTACTTTTTCCCAATTAACCGTTTTGCCTTGAGCAATGTTAGTAATCGCACTTTTCAAATCTTCTTGAGAAACCGTATCATCGCCGTTCAACGCTGAATAAAGCAAGTTCTGATAAGCAGGCTCGGCATCTTCTGTCCAACACACAACAGTTGTATCACCTACATTGATTCTGTGGTCGGTATCGGAAATAAGTTTATTTAATGCCGATGCATAGGCAAATGCGGCATATTCACCAACGGTCGCATTATAGCCTTGAGTTTTGCCGTATGACTCAAATGCACTTCCGTTAAATGAAATTAACGATGCGCCTGCAGATTGAGCGCCCTTAACATTTTTAATCAGCGGATGCAAAACAGCTATATTATCATACTTTCCTGTAACAAGACAAATTCCCTTTTTGCCGTCTGAATTTGCATAGCTTTCATCCCAGGCTCTGCAAATTTCATCAAAATCGAATGGATACTTGCCCAAAGGCATAAGTAACATATTTGCACCCTTGCCGAGAATTTCGTCAACCATTGATTGAGTACATCCGCAACTTAAAAGTTTATCTTGAACATTTTCAACAGTATGGTCAAAAAACTTTTTTATCGACACAGCGGCATCGCTGTCACAGTTTTTGAGTATTTCACAGTGCTTTTCTTTGCAAGATTGAAGTGCTTTTGCCGCCCTGTCAGGTTTTCCAGATAAATCATATCCGAACAGATATGTTGAGTTTTCGTAGAGAAAATTTGACGCTACTCCTGACGACCTCTTAACAGGCATAGGAAGGCTGATTGGCCTTGGAATTTCCTTTTTACCGTCAGCTGTTTTTTGCTTTAATGAAATAATTCTGTCAATGTTTCCGTCATTGTCAAGGCAAATCCCGTAAGAGATTTTTACGGGATTCCAGCCTGACCTTTCAATCTCACCCTTTTGGGCGAGGGTTTCGTACAACTTTACAAGTGATTGTAACAGCATTAGCGATACACCTCACAGTTCGTCAAATCAAGTACGCCGTTCTCCAAAACAGCATTAAAGTACATCGGGGTAATTTCGTCCTTACCGTAATCCATATCGTATAACATCAGTCCGAGTTCTTTTGTGGTATTCGGATAAGCCGTGTTGACTGTTTCAAATTCCCATTTTCTGAACTTTGCAGGAAACTCCCGACAACCAAAATACGGTTGATGATAGCATTGACCTTTTGCAAGTCTGCGTTTCATCATCTCCTGGAACTTTGCAGGGTTATCGGTCGGACTTGCTTTGTCCGTCATATCAAAATGTGCTTCAATGACGTAGTGAACATTCTTCAGTACAAGTGCCGCTCTCTGCTGAATATCAGCCTGGGCGTCAATGTACAAATCGTTTATCTTGCCGTTCATAACTGTTCTGACATTTCTTGCTGATATTTTGGATTTGACTTCATTTCTCCTGATATTTGCGTATTGAATCGGACTCAAAACATATATTTTGTCAACAACCCATCGCATACCGGGATGCCACAAAATTGCATCTAAAATCCCCCTCGCCGCCGAGGGAGTCATGACATCATATGTCATTCGTTCAACCTTCAATTCAGGACGGTTAAAGGCGGCATAGCCGCCGTAAACTTCAACCATAATTGACATTGAGCATCAGCTCCTTTCTTTATTTTGTTATTGAGATTAATCTCTATAGTTCTAATATATCACCTATAATCTACTTTGTCAATAACTTTTTTCGTTATGTTTTTAGTTTTATAACATTTCAATTGACACAGCTATATTTGGGTGTTAGAATTATCTTGTCTGCAATAGCAGTGGATTGAAATGTTATATTTTTAGTTTTTACAAATCGGGAGCAAGAGCGTCATTCTTGCTCCCAATTTGTTTTTATATGCATATCCCCATACCAAGTCCGCTGTCAGGAAAAATAATGCCCGTTTTTTCGCTGTAATATTTACTGTCAGCCAAAATATAAAATTCACCGTCAACAATTTCGATTGCCGAGGCATCATCAAGTTTTTTAAATTCACCTGAATAAAGATTGACGGCATATTGCTCAAGTTTACGAAACAGTTCCTTTGTATATTTGCTGTTGCGAAGTTCTGAAATTAAATCCTTATTTTCCTCAGTTGGTATATAAACTGTTTTTGTATCGTTATCTATCATTTTAAAATCATTTGCAACAGTCTTAAATTGCAAACTTTGATACTTTTTAACTATATCTTTATAATTAAAATCATCATCTTTTCCACTTTTCAGATAGTAATACAATTCATCAAAATACTCTTTAATTGCAGTTGCCGTGTAAATTTCCGAACCGTACTTTTCAATAATTTTACGGGCAATTGAGGCATTTATCTGCTGATAGTCAAGCACAACATCGGTGTCAAAGATATGAACAAGACTGTCGCTCCTGTTGTTTTTACCCTCTCGGTTACATCTGCCGCCTGCCTGTAAAATTGAGTCAATTCCCGAAATGGCTCTGTAAACCGTCTTAAAATCCAAATCTACACCTGCCTCAATAAGACTTGTCGAAATTACCTTACATGGCAAGTTGTTATTTAAGCGTTCCCTTATCTTTTTAATCGAACGCTTTCTGTGTGCAGGATATTCGTGCGTTGAAAGACATATATTTTCCTCACTGTCGCCGAGCGTTGAAAACAGCTTTTTAGCATGATCTTTTTTATTAACTACGCAAAGTACCTGTTCTTCGTTTTGCAATCTGAACACAAGTTCGTCATCATCAAGTTTTCCGTCATAAACGAATTCTGTTCTGCGGAATTTTTCGGCATATTTTTCGGGATTTTCACAACATATTTCAGGGATTTTGTAATTGCTCAACCCCTTACATTCACCGAAAAATTCATCAAGACTCGGCTGTGTTGCCGTGCAAAGAACAGCCGTAGAATTACAAATTTCGGTCAGTTCGTTAATAACCTTAACACATGGCACAAGGTACTGTATCGGCAACATCTGTGCCTCATCAAAAATAATTACGCTGTCGGAAATGTTATGCAATTTTCTGCTCTTAGAAGGTTTGTTGCTGAACAGAGATTCAAAAAATTGAACGGCAGTTGTCACAATAACGGGGGCATCCCAGTTTTCACAGGCAAGCTGTTGCCTTTTAACTGTTTCTGACGAGGTATCTTTCGGATCAAAAGTGACATTGGAATGATGTTCTACGACATTTTCCGCACCGAGTGCATCTTTAAAAACTGCGGCATTTTGCTCAATAATGCTTGTATAAGGAATTACATAAATCACACGCTTTCGCCTGTGCTTATCCTGAACCGCATAATTCAGAGCAAAAGCAAGTGAAGAAATTGTTTTTCCACCGCCTGTAGGGACTGTGAGCGACAAAAGATTTTCGTTGCTGTCTTTTGCGGCTATGCATTGCTTTTGAATTTCAGAACGAAGTATATTCAGTTCCTTTGTAGGTGTTCCCCATTTTGCGGTGTAAGCGTTGAGCCTTTCGAGAAGAACAGGAATGTCATCATATCCGCCACGGCTGACTGTATCGTCAAGCATAAAACGCTCTGTGCATATAAAATCCGAATCAACAAGGCAGGAAAACAACATATGTATCAAAAACGCACTTCTGAATTCTTCACCCTTGCCAAGCATCGGTTCAGGTACAATTTGCTTTTCAAAATCAGGCTGTTCGGTTTTCCAAGCAGAATAATTTTCTACACTTTTGTCATTTACTTTTCCAAGAAATGTACCGGAATCTGCCGTATCAAAACGACCGCCAAAATCGGGCAAACCGCCATGATGTCCCGAAATACAAAAAGCTGTCATAGGCAATCTGTATTTAAAAGCAGTTATTGTGCCCGCTGTCGAGTGATTGACGGTAATGTTTTCGCCATTAATACGCCTCTGAAATTTATCGCTGTATTTGCCTATATCGTGAAGTTTTCCCATTTCATAAGCAATCTTTTCATATCCAATACTTTTTGCAAATTCAGCCGCCATTTCAGCAGTTTGATTCAGATGATCAATCAATAATTCTTCTTTTCCGTCTGTATCATTTCGTTTATGTGCTAAATATCGCAAATTATCACCTCCAAAGAAAATTATATCGACATTATATCATAATCACAAAGTGCATTATGATATAATCACCCATCGAGAATTTTGCAAGGCAAAATTTGAGGGGAACATAAATTCATATAATAAGCACTCATAAATGTTTTAGATTGCAACTATACTTTCCACGCTTATTATATCACTTATTTAGTTATTTTCAATAGTATTTGCGAATATTTTTAAATACTATTAGTATGTATTTTTATAATTTTATAATAAATAGTTATTTTTTATTCGTTTATGGAATTAATTCAGAACAAAAAAAGAGGAATACCGACATATGATTCGATATTCCTCTGATGTGGTTATTAAGTTTTCAAGCAAAAGAAAAGGCAGCACACTTCTGTACTGTCTTAATTGGAGCGGATGACGGTGATTGTCTGATGCGAAGGTTTCTACCTCGTGGGCTGCTTGCGGTGCGTAACCTTAATTCTCATCAACGCTCTCATATTTTAAGGTTTAACGTCTGAAATATAGTCGCATTGCGTTGTGCATAAATGCACTCCTTATGCTCGTTATTTCAGACGGCGCTTTGCTCCCTTTTTCCGCCACAGGCGGCGGTCGCAAGGCTACACCGGACTGTTTTCTTAACGGTCGCCTTCGAGCCCCTTGGTAATACAGAAAAATTGCAAAATAAAAAAGCACCTGCGTTACAGGTACTTTTGGCTTGGAGCGGATGACGGGGCTCGAACCCGCTACCTCCACCTTGGCAAGGTGGCGCTCTACCAGATGAGCTACATCCGCATTAAATTGGTGCCTCCGGGCGGAATCGAACCACCGA
>CACXEX010000194.1 GCA_902766775.1 uncultured Ruminococcus sp.
CGGAAATAATACCTTTTATATCAGGATTCATATTTTACCTCCCGATTTTTTTAGATTCATATTTACAAACGCAATTCCGAGTGAAATAAGAATAAGCGAGATTAGCGTTTCGATTCTGAAAACATTTTCGCCGAGCATAAGTCCCGACAAAACTGTTCCGAACACGGGAACAAGCAGATTAAAAACGGAGATTTTGCTTGCATCGTGAAATTTGAGAAGTCCCGTCCACAGCGAAAATGCTGCCGCAGATACAAACGCAAGCCAGAGCAATACGGAAACGCTCTCGATATTTATTGAACCCACGCTACCACCACAACATATGCCCGACACGAGCAGGATAAAACCACCTGTTAAAAGCTGAAATGCCGTTACAGGGAATGGGTCTCGCCCTGTTGTGACTTTTTTCGCCACAATGTTGCCCGCCGCCGCAGAAATTGTTGAGAAGAGAATCATCATATCACCGAACCAAGTGTCGGTGCTGACCGTACCGCCAAAGTTGATTGCGATAATTCCGCCAAATCCAAGAATACAGCCGATAATTTTCATCAGCGTAAGCCTGTCATTTTTGAAAAACAACGGCACAAAAAGTACGGTAAAGAACGATGCGCAGGCTGTTATTATTGAAGTGTTCGTTCCGCTTGTAAATCCAATTCCGATGTATGTAAAAATATACTGCAACCCCGTCTGCACCACGCCGAGTGAACAGACAGGCAGTATATCTTTTTTTGAAAGTGTCGGCAGTTTTCTTTTTGATATCCACAAAAACAGGAAAACCATAAATCCGGCTAACATAAACCGCATTCCTGCAAAAATCAGCTTTGAACCGATATCTGACTCCGCAATCTCAAAAGCAGAATATCCGACTTTTATGAAAGGAAAGGCTGTTCCCCACAGGAGTGTGCAGAAAATCGCTACCAAATATGCTGTTTTTTTATTTTGTAACAATCTCATTTTATCATCCGCAAAATTTAGCAATATACAATATATTTAAATCGGAGCAACGCTCTGCTTTGCTTGAAAGCAGCAGAGTTTGCGATAGATTGCAATATACTTTTTAATTATAACATAATAATCCAAAAAAGAAAACCTTACAAATTCAAAAATTTGTTTATTCCGTAAACCGAATTTGCACCGTCACAGCACGCTGTTATAATCTGTCGCAGATTTTTTGTGCGGATATCGCCTGCAACGAAAATTCCCGACACGGATGTCTGACAGGTTTCATCGGCAATCACATAGCCGTTATCGTCCGTCTTTACAAAGCCTTTGACACATTCAGTCCTTGGCTCAAGACCTACGGCAATGAATACTCCGTCGGTTTTTAAGATTTTTTCATTGTCAAGCGTAATGGATTCAACCTTTTCGTCACCGTCAATTTTCATAACATTGGTGTTATAAAGGATTTTGACATTGCCCGATTTTTCAAGTTTTTGCACAAGCACTCTGTCGGCTTTTAACGCATTGCCCCTGTAAATAAGAAAAACCCGTTTGCAGATATGCGAAAGGAAGGTTGCCTCGGTAACAGCCGTGTTTCCTCCGCCGATTACCGAGACGGTTTTGTCCTTGAAAAAATATCCGTCACACACGGCACAGTAGCTTACTCCCCTGCCCTCAAACTGACTTTCTCCCTCAATACCAAGCTTTTTGTGAGTTGCGCCCATACAGAGAATAACCGACTTTGTTTTGATTTCATCGTCTGAACATTCGAGAATAAAACCGTCGTAATTTTTTCTTATACTAACAAGTGCCTGTCGGATGAATTTTGCACCGAACGACTTTGCGTGTGAGTAAAAATGCTGAATGAGATCAAAGCCTGCAATGTCGCTGAAACCCGTGTAGTTTTCGACTGCATCTGTGAGGGCAATTGAACTGCCCTCGGGTGACGACGGGTCAAGCACAATGTAGTCAAGTCCGCTCCGTGAGGCATAGAGTGCCGCAGTAAGTCCTGCCGCACCTCCGCCGACAATTACGAGGTCATACAAAACTCTCACCTGTTCTTTCCGAAATTGCTGAGATTATTCTTTCCTTTGTCTGAACGCCTGACATACGCAGGATTTCTTTTCCGTCTTTAAAAAGCAAAAGTGCGGGAATTCCCGACACGCCGTAGTATTCAGCCAATTCGGGATTTTCGTCAACATTGACCTTGACGGTCTCAAAATAATCGTTATACTCATTATGAATTTCCTCAATCGTAGGTGCAAGCATCCTGCAAGGCGCACACCATGTTGCGTAAAAATCTGCAAGGACGGGTTTTGAGGATTTTATTAAACTTTCAAATTTGTTTTTCTGTATATTTTCTGTCACAATTATCACTCCGTAAATCATTTTTAAGTATTGTTCCCGATTTACGAATAATTATAAAACCTTTGTTTGAATATTCATATTTGCACGCAATACATACTAGAGGACATTCAATGATGTCCGCTACAAACTATAATAACTTTCATAAAAATGCACCAAAAAAAGTCCCCTCGAAAAAATCGAGAGGACTTTAAAGATTTAAAATTCAGTTTGAATTTATAGTGCAATTATGCGTTGTAGTCAGACCATGAGCCGTTTTCATAGAGATTGCCTGACTGAATTGTAAGGTTACCTGTCTGGTTGTTGCCGCCGTTGCTGAAGATGATGCTTGTTGCACCCTCGGGAACTGCAATACGGTAAACGCCGTTGCCAACGCTCTCCATAGCCTTTCCGGGCCATACACCTACGAGGTCAGGATTGCCCTGTGACCACATATAAGCGTGTGTGTAACCCTTTGCATATACATAAACTGTACCTGAAGGAGTTGTTGTTGGTTCTTCGGGGCTTGTGCTGAACTCAGTCCATGAACCGTCAGCGAACATCTTGCCTGCATTTACAGTAAGATCATTTGTCTTATTGCCGCCGTTGTTGCTGAATACAACATTTGTTGCGCCTGCGGGAATTTCAACACGGTAAACGCCGTTGCCAACACTTTCCATTGCAACTCCGGGCCACTTGCCACCCATTGAAGTTGTGGTGTCGTTCCAGAAGTAAGCGTGTGTGTAGCCTTTTGCATATACATATGTTGTTGATACAGGAGTTGTTGTGGGCTCTTCTGTTGCAGGAGCTGTTGTTGGTTCTTCGCCGCCAACATATGTGCCACAGTAACCGTAGTTGTCGAGTTTTACGATGTAACGCTGAATCATTGTTGCGTCTTTAATTGAAATTGTGCTGTCCATATCAACATCTGCTGCTGTAAGAGCATTGCCTGTGAGTTCTGTCATCTTAACAACGTGCATCTGTACGAATGTTGCATCACTTACAGTGATTTTGCCGTCAAGATTTACATCACCGATAAGAACTCTTTCGCCTGTTGTTGTAGGCTGTGTTACAGGAGCTGTTGTAGCAGGTGAGGTTGTAGAAGGAGCAGTTGTAGAAGGAGCAGTAGTTGCAGGGGCTGTTGTTGTAGGAACATCATAAGCTGACCAACTGCCGTTTTTGTAAATCATTCCTGAGCCCTGAAGTGTAAGGTCGTCTGTCTGTGCTGTATTGTTGTTGAAGATGATGTTTGTAGCACCGTCAGGAATTTCTGCAGAATAAACATCTCCGCTTACCTTTGTCATTTCAACACCCGGCCATGTCATCATCTTCGGGTTTGCATCGCTCCACATATAAGCGTAAACCTTTGACCATTTTGTTGAAGAGTTATCGTAATATACTGTTTCAACCTTTGTAGGATCAAGCTTTGTGTAAGTGTATGTAACAGGATTGCTTGTTGTTTTGCCGTCACTTGCCTTTACAGATACAGTAATCTTTGTATCGTAAGCCACACCCTTACCAATCGGGAGTTTCTCACCGTTTGTATAGCTCTTGTAAGCGCCGCCGTCAATTGAATACTGACCGCTTGTTGCGTTGTCGTAGTTTAATGTAAGTGTAAGCGTGTCTGTCTTAAAGCTTGAAGAACCCGGAGTTACGGATGCTGAAGGACCGTCAGGCACTGCGTTATAGATAACAGCAACACCTGTTGAACCGATTGTACCTGAAATTGTACCGTTAGATACAGTAAAGTCTGTACCTGTAATCTGATCCTTATATGTGCCGTTAGCAAGGTTCTTGATGCTGAAGTTTACTGTTGCACCGTTGTTTGATGAGTTAGCAAGAACAACACCTGATGTACCACGAACATTGTAAGCGATTGAACCGCTTGAACCGAGGTACTCAGACTGACCGTCAAAGTAGTTCTTGAACTTGTTGATTTCTGCAACTGCCTTTGACTTGTATGTTGTGTCTGTACTTGCATCGCCCATATTTTCTGCAGGTCTTGCAAAGAAGAGTGATGTTGAGTTAGCTCTTGAACCAACCATAGCATATGCTCTTACAACAGTTGCGTCAGAGATATTAGCAGTGTTCTTGACACCTGCAGAACCTGACTCACCCATATATGTATCGTGTGACTCAGCCCAAAGAATTGACTTTGACGCACCTGCACCCTTTGTATATGCAGAATTAGCCATACCACTTGCATTACCGTTGTTGGCTGCAACAAGAATGCAGTCACTTGAGTAGTTATCAGTAACGCTCATATACTTTGTATAATTGCTGATGTCTGTGCCTGCGTAGTTAAGAATTTCGCCATAGAAGAAAATATCCTCAGATGAAGCTGACTGTGCACCGTTGAGAACTGTCGGCCAGAACTGGCTGCCGTAGCTGCCGTCTGAAGGAAGCTCGATGTGCTTTGCGGCATCAAAACGGAAACCGTCAACACCAAGACCTACAAGCTCAACGAGGAGGTCTTTGTATCTCTGCTGAATGTATGAGTTACCTGTGTTAAGGTCAGGCTGACCGATTGAACCCTGTGTTACCTTGTAACGGTTGTTATCATCGTTAGCCCATTCACCGTTGAGGTGCCAGTAGTTTGTGTTTGTACGAAGGTTTTCAGCAACATTTGCATTGATGTTGCCCTGGTTGTTACCGTTACCTGTAACATCAGCCATATGATTGGCTACGATATCGCAGACAACCTTAATGCCCATTTTCTCTGCTGCGTCACAAAGAGCCTTGAGTTCAGCCTTTGTGCCAAGCCAAGTGTTACCGTCACCAACTGCAATGTCGAGTGGCTGATAAAGTTTCCACCACTGCTGTGACTGTTTTGTCCATGATGCGTTGTAATCCTTTGCGGGCATTACAGGGGATGTCTGAACGGCTGTGTAGCCTGCATCCTTGATTGCCTGAAGATTCTCTCTGATTGTGTTGTAGGACCAGTCAAAGCAATGAAGAATTGCTGAACCGCCGATAGTCTTCTGTGCGGCCTGACTGCCTGATGAAACTGCAGCTGTGCTTGATGCGGCAACTTCATCTGTCTTCTGTGCGGCATTTGTGGTAATTGCTCCGATTGTAAGACCGGAAAGCACCATTGTCGCACTGAGAGCAACGCTGATAATTTTTTTGCTTTTGCTCAAATTTCTCACTCCTAAATAAAATTACCCGGAAGTTTTTCTTCCGTTTTTTGGGCAAAGAACAAAATTTGCCCGTGTACAGATTAATAATAACAAAAATTTAAAATTTAATCAATTTACTATCTGCACAATAAAGACAAAATCTTTTTAGTTATATTGCCAATTAAAGTAAAATGAGCGGAAATCATACAGAATTCCGCTCGCAACAGTTACAATAATTAGGAAATTATTGATAAGTTTTTGTATTATATTTTTCTCAGTCTATATTATTTGCAGGGTTATATTTCAACATAAAGACTCTTTAAAAGTGCAATTTCGTCAGCATATCCTTGCAACTCATTCGGTGTTTCAAGAAAAAACGGAAGATTTCTCAAATGCTCATTATTGATGATTTTCTTAAACGCCTCAATGCCTATATATCCCTTGCCGATTTTTTGATGTCTGTCCTTGTGGTTACCGATAGGGTTCATACTGTCGTTAAGATGAATTGCCTTGAGTCTTTCAAGGCCGATAACACGGTCAAAATCCTCAAGCACACCGTCAAGATTATTAACGATGTCATAGCCGGCGTCAAAAATATGGCAGGTATCAAGGCACACACCTATCTTATTTTTTCTGTCCACCCTATCAATAATCATACGCAATTCTTCAAAAGTTCTGCCTACCTCCGTACCTTTGCCCGCCATCGTTTCAAGCAAAACCATAGTAGTCATATCATCAAACATCGCCGTATTTAAAGCTGTGCTGATTTGTTCAACCGCAATTTCAACACCCTGTCCCGTATGACTGCCGGGGTGGAAGTTGTAGAGATTGTTCGGGAGATATTCCATTCGTTTCAAGTCGTCTGTAAGTGTGTTGAGGGCAAATTCACGGGTTTCGGGTTTTGCCGAACAGAGGTTCATTGTGTATGGTGCGTGGGCAAGAATTTTTGCGAAATTATTTTCCTGCATAAGCGCAAGAAGTGCATTGACATCTTCACTGTCAATTTTTCGTGCCGCACCGCCACGGGGATTGCGTGTGAAGAATTGAAATGTATTTGCTCCGATTGAAAGTGCGTCCTTTCCGATTGCATAAAAGCCTTTTGATATTGAAAGATGAGAACCGATATTAAGCATATTTTTTCTCCTTTGTGTGTTGTTTTTATTTGCAGTAAAGCCGTTTATCGTAAAGAAAAAAGCCTTTCTGTCAAAAGACAAAAAGGCTTTTTTGGTCGGGATGACAAGACTTGAACTTGCGACTCCACGCCCCCCAGACGTGTGCGCTACCAAACTGCGCTACATCCCGATGCA
>CACXEX010000195.1 GCA_902766775.1 uncultured Ruminococcus sp.
AAAAATCAAAACCTCCATAAAATGTATTGTTACAGTGCATTAATTGAACTGTCAATACTTTTACGGAGGTTATTTTTATGTCAGATGTACCTTTCCATTCACAGCAGACCTCTTGTCCTGATGATTGTTCAAGCGATACTGCGTGTGATTCGGTTTGCATCAATGCATCCCGCATCTATGACAGTTGCGGAGCAAAAGACTGTCTTGCCGATCTTCCCGTATTTTTTTCAGAAGAAAATCAGGAGCGTGTAGAAAATGCCTGTTCCGCCAAAATCATAAGTGCAAATGTTCTTACATCCACAATTGATGTTGAGCCTGTTGCATTTCATCGTGGATTCTATGCGGTTGATATGGTATTCTACTTTGCCGTAACGGTTGAAGTGAATTCGTCATCCTGCTCAATCCCTTCAACAATTACGGGTATTTCCGTTTACGGCAAGAGAGTTGTTCTTTACGGCGGTGACGGTCGTGTAAAAACTTTTTCAAGTGATGAAGAAGTAAGTTGCGATACATCGGACACAGATTGTCCATGCAGATATCCGTCATCTCTGCCGAAAGCGTCTGTTCAAATTTCAAGTCCTATGGCATTGTCGGCAAAACTCAGACCTTGCCCGAAATGCGGTTGTTCGTTGCCGTGTGAATGTATTCCCGATTGTGTCGAAGATTTTATCGGTTGTCCTATTCACAGAGCGTCAAGACAATCGGTTGTTGCAACAATCGGCATTTTTACAATCACACAGCTTGAACGCAATGTTCAGATAATGATTCCTTCATACGATTTTTGTGTTCCACGCAAGGAATGTAAATCATCAACCGATGATCCGTGTGAGGTATTCAGCAAGATTGAGTTTCCGACAGATTCATTCTTCCCACCACACTCGTGTTCGGATAATTGCGATACGGTTGTACCGCCTTTTAATTGCAATTGCTCAAACTAAAAATAAAACGGGGCTGATTTCAGTCCCGTTTTGTTATGTCATTTTGAAATTGTTTCGTAAAGCAATTTTATTCCGCTTTCAATTTTTTCGTCCTTTATTCCCGAAAAACTTAAAACAATCATATTTTCGGCCTTGTTGAACTGCATAATCTTAATCAAGGCATTATCAATTTTTCTTATAACAGATTCATCAATTGTTTTATCCTTGAAAATCAATGAAACATAAAGAGAGGTTTCATTGAACACAATTTTAACGGAAGTCCCGAAATATTTTTTTATATTTGAAAGCATAAGCTTACTTTTTTCAAGATAAATTCTTCTTGCTTTTCTGAGGTGTGCATCAAGTTTACCGTTATTGATGTACTTTGCAAGGGCAATTTGTTCTGTCTTTGATGCTGTCTGATTTGTATATTTTTTGATTTTATTGTATTCGTCGGTGAGTCTTTGCGGAAGAACCATATAACTGATTCTGACAGAGGGAAGAAGTATCTTTGAAAAAGAGCCAAGATAAACCGTGTTTTCAGTATCGTAATTCTGCACACACGGCATAGGGTGTGTACTGTATCGGAGTTCACCGTTGTAATCGTCCTCAATAATCAAAACATTGTTTTCTTTTGCCCATTTTATTATCTCAAGTCTGCGTGTAACGGGCATTGTAATGTTGCTGTTTACGGTAAAATTAGGGTTGATAAGAATTATATCGGGTTTGATTTCATCAAGTGAATCAATGCAGGCACCATACTTATCGCAGCGGAAATATTTGATGTCATAACCGTGACTGTTAAATACATATTCACTCTGAATGTAACTGTAATCTGCAAGTGCGATTTTCTTATTGTTGCCGAGGAGTGAACAGAGTATATGCAGAAGCGTCTGAGTACCTGCACCAACAATTATATTCTCGTAAGAGGTGTTTACACTTCGTGTGCCAAGGCTGTATTTTTGCAGAGCATTCCTCAGAATTTCTTCACCTTGTTCTTCGCCGTAGGAGGTGAGAAGGTAATTCTGATTTAAAACTTCCTTAACATATTTTTTCCATTCGTTTATGTTGATTATTCCGTCATCAATACTTTTACTGCTGAAATCGTATTCGTAGTACCTTTTTGTTTTGTTGGTGCTTGATGACATTTTATCGCTTTTTGAGGGTGTACTGCTGAATTGCGCCTCAACATAGTAGCCACTCTGGGGCTTGTTTGAAATATAACCCTCGGCACACAACTGTTCATACGCACCGTTAATAGTGGTTTTTGAAACATCAAGGTCTGCACTCAATCGCCTTATTGACGGAAGTTTTGTTCCTTTTTTTAAACTGCCCGTTTCAATTGATTTTCTGACTGACATATAAATCTGCCTGTAAAGTGGAGTTTTGTCTTTTTTGTTGATAATTATAAAATCGTACAGCATAACATCACCTTCTGTATTTTAACATTTTGAAAATATTATTGCAATATTAGTGTATATGGTTGAAATTATTCCTGTTAAAATGTATAATTATAAGGTATGGCATAAAGTCACTGAAATGGCATAAAATACTAATTGTAGAGGGGATTTTACAATGAACGCTATGGCTAATAAATTTTTTGACAGTATAAAAGGAAAAAAAGTTACTTTTATCGGAATCGGTACAAGCAACCTTCCGCTTATTAAACTTTTTGTTGAAAAGGGTGCAAAAGTAACTGCCTGCGATAAGAAAAACTTTGAAGATTTGGGACAGAACGGTATTAAGGCTAAAGAGTACGGTGCAGAACTTTTGCTCGGTGAAAATTATCTTTCCGAGATTGATGCCGATATCGTTTTCAGAAGTCCGGGTACACCTTTTTATAAAGACGAGCTTGTTGCACTTCGCAACAAAGGTGTTGTTCTTACATCTGAAATGGAAGTGTTCTTCGACCTTTGTCCGTGCAAGATTATTGCTGTAACAGGTTCTGACGGCAAAACAACTACAACCACAATTATTTCGGAATTTTTAAAGGCGGCAGGCCTTAATGTACACCTCGGCGGTAATATAGGCAAACCTCTTCTTCCTGAGATTGAAAGCGTAAATGATGATGACTATGCAGTAGTTGAACTTTCAAGTTTTCAACTTATCTCTATGAGAAAGAGTCCTGACATTGCCGTGGTAACAAACCTTGCTCCTAACCACCTTGACATACACAAGGAAATGCAGGAGTACATTGATGCAAAGAAGAATATTATTCTTCATCAGAATGCTTTTTCAAAGGCTGTTCTCAACCTTGATAATGAAATTACAAACGGCTTCTCCGACAGCGTAAGAGGTCAGCTTGCAAAATTCTCTGTAAAAGAAAATGTTGCAAACGGTGCTTTCCTTGACGGAGATACAATCTGCTACAATGACTACGGAAAAATCACCCGTGTTATGAATATCCATGACATCAAAATTCCGGGTATGCACAATGTAGAAAACTATCTTGCCGCAATTTCTGCTGTGTGGGGACTTGTTGATGTTGAAACAATGGTAGCTGTTGCAAAAACTTTTGGCGGTGTTGCTCACCGTGCAGAGTTTGTAAGAGAGGTTGACGGTGTTAAGTATTACAACGATTCAATTGC
>CACXEX010000196.1 GCA_902766775.1 uncultured Ruminococcus sp.
AATTTAAGGAGGCGAACAGTATGGACAGTTGTGATAGTCGAAGTCGAAGTACACATAACGATGGATACAGACTTGGAAGCTATTTCAGGTGTCTGTAGGTGCGCCGTTTTTAAGCAGTAAATAATCATAAAGCCTTTACCCATCGTTACAAACTATTCACAGCTTATTTTTGTGGCAGTTAATGTTACGATGGGCTTTTTACGCCCTTTTTTAGTAAAAAGGAGGCTAAGTGATGAAAAATAAAGTATTAAAAGAACCAATTTATGCAGAAAGAATTGTAAATGCAGTCAAGCTGTCTTGTTCAATGGAAGAGATGCGCAACAAGCTGAAAGATTACCATGACAATGACATTGCGCAAAGTTTTGAGTTTTTAAACAGAGCCGAAAGAAATCTTTTGTACAGCGCACTTGATGCAAAGTGGCTTGCTGAAATTATTTCTTACATTGATAACCCGTCACAGTATATCGAAGAAATTGAAATTGATAAATTGGCTGAAATTGTGAACGAAATGGATGCCGATGATGCGGTTGACCTTTGGCGTGATATTGATGAAAGCGTCAAGATAAAACTTCGTCCGATGATTGATGATGAAACCAAAACGGATATTAGGCTCATCTATTCTTATGACGAGGACGAAATCGGAAGTTTGATTACAACAAATTATATCTGTATCAGGCAGAACCTTACAATCCGTGAAGCAATGCACGAGCTTGTAAGACAGGCAGGCGAAAATGATAACATTTCAACAATATATGTTGTTAATGACAAGGGATGTTTTTGCGGTGCAATTGACTTGAAAGATTTGATTGTCGCAAGAGAAAATGTTGAACTGAAAGCCCTCATAAGCTACGCATATCCCTACTTGTACGATTACGAAAAAATTTCCGACAGCGTTGTTAAGATAAAAGATTATGCCGAAGATTCGCTTCCGGTTCTCAACAAGAAAAAGAAAATGGTCGGCATTATTACCGCACAAGATGTCATTGAAACTGTTGACGATGAAATGGGCGACGATTACGCAAAACTTGCAGGTTTGTCCTCAGAAGAAGATCTGAACGAAACTACAAAGGAAAGTATGAAAAAGCGTCTTCCGTGGCTGATTATTCTTCTGTTCCTCGGAATGGGTGTTTCGGCAGTAGTCGGAGCTTTTGAAGATGTTGTGGCTGTTTTGCCTGTTGTAATATGTTTTCAGTCTTTAATTCTCGATATGGCAGGAAATGTTGGCACACAGTCGCTTGCGGTTACAATCAGAGTGTTAATGGATGAAAAATTAAACGGTAAAGACAAGCTTAAATTGACATTTAAAGAGATGAAAATAGGCTTCTGCAACGGCGGATTGCTCGGTGTGTTTGCACTTGTCTGTCTGGGAGTTTATATAGCTCTGTTTAAAGGCTATGCAATCGGAACGGCATTTTTAATTTCGGGATGTGTCGGTGTTGCATTGCTTGTTTCAAT
Source organism: uncultured Ruminococcus sp. (assembly GCA_902766775.1). Classification (GTDB taxonomy): domain Bacteria; phylum Bacillota; class Clostridia; order Oscillospirales; family Acutalibacteraceae; genus Ruminococcoides. The sequence continues at coordinate 1,456 of CACXEX010000196.1, forward strand.
CATTATTTCAAGCCTTGTCGGAACTTTAGTTCCTATATTCTTCAAGAAAATTAAAGTTGACCCTGCAGTTGCTTCAGGTCCTCTTATCACTACGGTGAACGATTTGGTTGCAGTTGTAACCTATTACGGTCTTGCATGGCTGTTCTTGATTCAGATTATGCACATAGTTTAAGGAGGGCAATATGAAAATATTAGTGATTAATTGCAGCCCTGTGAGAAATGGAGCTACAGCAGAAATTGTAAATACAGTTAAGCAGTGCGTTGAAAACGGGAATACAGTAAAGACTGTATGTATAGATGATTATGAAATAAAGATGTGCAGAGGTTGCCGTAAATGCCACAAAACTGCTGAATGTTTTCAAAAAGATGATGTTACAAAATTGATGGAAACATATGATTGGGCAGACAAAATTGTTTCGGTTTCACCATCTTATTGGGCTGATATTCCGGGTCAGTTCAAGGTGTTTATAGATAGGTGTACTCCTTGGTGCAATACGCATGAGCCACACGCAAAATTATTAAGTGGTAAAAAGGGATACACAATTGCGTTAAGAACCGGTCCGAGTATGCCTGAGTGCGAAAGAATTATTAGCAGTATAGAACATTTTTACGGACATTTGGAAATTGAGCCTTGTGGAAAGTTAGGATTGTGCGGAGTTGAATATAAAGAAGATTTAGAAAACAGATTGGAAGAAATAAAAGATTTCTGCAATTTAATTAAAGAACAGTAAATATTTTAATTATCAATTTCAAACTACACACTTATTTGTACAATGTATTAAAAATTTCACAGGACATATAATGTATCGGGAGGTGTCTTATGACACGGAAAATCTTGATTGCATTATGTGCCCTTTTTGTTATGCCTGTTTTTGTCATTACGGGGTGTGATGAACCGCAGGAAAATCTTACTCCGAAATCTGCGTTTATTGCCGATTTCAGCTGTGAATACAGAAAAATGAACATTACGGGAAAACTGTCTGCAAACGGTAAAAAGCTCATCAATATTTCGTTTGATTCTCCGAACACGGTCAGCGGTTTGTCGGTTACATACAAGGGTTCAGATCTTGAAATTTCAAGGGAGAATATGATTTGCTCCGCCGATGAAGCGTACATTCCCGAAAGCAGTTTTCCTAACATTACAAAGGAGATTTTGTACGGAATTGCAGACGGAAGGGCGGTTTTTGAGGGAAAGTGCGAAGATGTGTGTACATACAGACTTGATTCAGCGTTTGGCAAAGCCGTTGTCAGCACAAATTTAAAGGGCTATATAAGCAAAATCAGCCTTGACGGTGAAGATTACGAAATGGTGTTTACCAATGTGAAAGATGCAAACGGCTGAACCGATTCACAAATTTTACGCTCAAAAATATTATGTAATAGCTGTATAAAAGCTTTTGGAAAGGCAAAAATACAAGTAAACAATTATTTGGAGCGTGAAAGCCTTGAATATACGAAGAGGAGATATCTATTATGCCGACCTAAGTCCTGTTGTAGGTTCGGAGCAGGGCGGAATCAGACCTGTGCTTATTGTTCAGAATAATGTCGGCAACCGATTCAGTCCGACTGTAATTGCCGCCGCAATCACAAGTCAGCAGTCAAAAGCTAATTTGCCTACCCACATTCCACTGCACGCAGACAGTTCGGGACTCGCCAAAGACAGCGTTGTTTTGCTTGAACAGGTCAGAACAATCGACAAAAAAAGGCTCAAGGAAAAAATGGGTACGGTTGACGAAAATTCTATGAACGAAATAAACAACGCAATTTCAATCTCATTCGGTCTTAACGCATAATTCCGCATTACATACGGATAATGCTATAAAAGAAAATAAACAGATAACAAAACGGTCGGTTCAGCTTGTAAAAATTTCAAGCCAACCGACCGTTGTTTGTTGTAAGTAAAGTTACCTTTTACCTGCATAGACATTTTTGATGTTTCTTTCGGAATATTGAATCAGGTTAAAGAGGGATGGGGCGTCTTTCTCAAAATAAACCGAAATAACATCAGGAGAGAGTGAAAGGACAAGTTCTTCGTTTTCAATGAGTTCGTTGATGATTTCAAGGTCAAGAATCATTGACGCACCTGTAAGACTTCTGTAACGATTTTTATCAAGTGAAAACATAGTCTGCGAGTTGCTTTTTTCGGAGTTATAAATTGTGCGAAAAATTACATATTCGGCACTCATAAGGTAGTTGCTGACAGCGTTTGTAAGGTGCTTATTGCCGATTTTTGCAAGCAAATCATAGATTACCGAGGTGGTATTCATCAACAGACTGCGGTTGATTTTGTTAATCATACTGCCTTTTTCGGTATTGATACTAACCTCGTTTTCGGCTACCTCACGGGGATCGGCTGTAAAATTTCTCTGTACGGTTCTGCCGAGAAGATAGTCAGTTGAAACTCCGTAGTATTCGGCTGTTTTTACAAGAAAATCAAGCCCACATTCACGGATTCCCTTTTCATAATGTGACAAAAGTGCCTGCGAAATTCCCATATCGCTTGCAACCTGTTTTTGACTTAATCCTCTTTCTTTACGCAGAAATGTTATAATTCTCGGAAAATCTTTGTTCAAGACTTGACACCTCATTTTTGAAGATAGTATAATTAACTTGATTATCAGCAAAAAAGCAAAGCAGAATTTGCTCTGATTTAAATTTAGTGCATAGTTAGTGCATAGTTAGTGCATAGAAAGCATTTGCAGCAATCTGCTTTCTATACTGACAGTATAAAACAAAATTTACTTTTTGTAAACAAATTTAGCGCCGATTTGTCAAAAAATCGGTTTATAGGAGAAGTTATGAAGTCATACATAATTCATTTTATAAGACACGGTTCAATTGACGATACTCTTGCGGGAAAGTATATCGGAACAACAGACGTTCCGCTTTCTGACAGGGGCAGAATGGACTTGAGAAAACTTGATTATGAGTACAAATATCCGGGTACACAGGTTGTGTTCACAAGTCCGTTAAAGCGTTGTACCGAAACTGCAAAAATTCTTTATCCCGAACAGAATCCGCTTGTTATCGACAACCTTTCCGAATGTAATTTCGGTGAATGGGAGGGCAAAACTGCCGATGAGCTGAAAAACGATCCCGACTTTGAAAAATGGCTTGCAGGCGATTCTTCCGTAAAACCTCCGAGAGGGGAGAGCAATGCCGATTTTACACGCAGAGTGTGCAAAATGTTTGAGAGCATTGTTGAGGGAATTATGAAAACAGGCACAACCGAGAGCGTAATTGTCACCCACGGCGGCGTTATTATGACCTTGCTTGCAGTTTACGGACTTCCGCAGGCAAAGCCGTTTGAATGGACAATGGACAACGGTTTCGGCTATTCACTCAGAGTTACTCCCGTACTTTGGCAGAGGGATAAAGTTTGCGAAGTATTTCAGACAATTCCTCTTCCGTCAGAGAATGACTGATTTTTTGAAACTTTGGCAGAATTGTAGCACAGTTTACAATCTTTTGCTGTATATTGTGGGATAATATTCATTAGTAAACAATTTATTAAGGAGATATAAAAATGGCAGATTATAAAATTACTCTTTTAAAGGGCGACGGTATCGGCCCTGAAATTGTAAATCAGGCTGTAAAGGTTCTTGATTGTGCCGCTGAAAAATTCGGCTTTGGCGTTACATATGACGAGGCACTTCTCGGCGGTTGTGCTATCGATGCAACAGGCGTTCCGCTCCCTGAAGAAACAGTTGCAAAGTGTAAGGCATCAGACAGCGTACTTCTCGGTGCAGTAGGCGGTCCAAAGTGGGATTCACAGCCCGGTAACAACCGTCCTGAGGCAGGTCTTCTCGGTATCAGAGGCGCACTCGGACTTTTTGCAAATCTTCGTCCGTCAGTTATTTTCGGACCGCTCAAGAGCGCATCACCTATCAAGGATGAAATCATCGGCGGCAACCTTGATGTTATGATTGTTCGTGAACTCACAGGCGGTATCTATTTTGGCGAAAGAGGCAGAAAAGAAGTAAACGGTCAGCCGGCGGCTTGGGATACTGAAATGTATACAGTAGGTGAGGTTGAGAGAATTGCAAGAGTTGCTTTTGACCTTGCTATGAAGAGAAATAAAAAGCTCACAAGCGTTGACAAGGCAAATGTTCTTGAGTCATCAAGACTTTGGAGAGAAACAGTTAAGAGAGTTGCCGAGGATTATCCCGAGGTTGAACTTAACCATATGTATGTTGACAACTGTGCTATGCAGCTTGTAAGAAATCCCCGTCAGTTTGATGTTATTCTCACATCAAACATCTTCGGTGATATTCTTTCTGACGAGGCATCAATGATTGCCGGCTCAATCGGTATGCTCGCATCTGCAAGCCTTTCAGGCAGTAAGCTTGGTCTTTATGAGCCTATCCACGGTTCTGCTCCTGACATTGCAGGTCAGAACATCGCAAATCCGCTTGCTACAATCCTTTCAGTTGCAATGATGCTCCGTTATTCACTCGATCAGAGCGAGGCCGCAGACGCAATTGAGGCGGCTGTTGCAAAGGTTCTTGAAACCTACCGTACACCCGATATCTATGAGGAAGGCTTTACAAAGGTTGGTTGTGACGAAATGGGCGACCGTGTTTGTGAGGCACTTTAATCGTGAACGGTATGCAGCTTTTCGATATGCACTCGCACATTCTTCCGGGTATTGATGACGGTGCAAAAACGGTTGAGGACAGTTTGGAGTTGCTCTCTTGCCTTAAAAAGCAGGGAGTTACAAATGTCTGCCTTACACCGCATTTCTATACAAACGAAATCAGCCTTGAGGATTTTATTGCCGAAAGAGCTGAAAAGTATGAGGCGTTTAAGCCTTACATTCCCGAGGATATGAATATTGTTCTCGGAACGGAAGTTTATGTCACAAAGTATCTTTTTAATAATGAAAATATCAAGGGCATAAACTACGGCAAATCTAAATATATTCTCACAGAGTTTGCGTATAATTCCACCTTTTCGGGCAGTTCGTATGAAATGCTGGACAGACTTATGAGCGAACAGGGACTTATTCCCGTGATTCCTCATGTTGAGCGTTACAGCTTTCTTGTTGACAATCCTGATGTTATTGAAGATTTGAAGAAACAGGGAGTAGTTATTCAGACGAACATTTCAAATTATACGAAGAAAACTCCGATGATGAAACGCCGCAGAATGTTAAAGCTTATAGGTGCAGGTCTTATCGACATTATCGGTACTGACGCACATTCGTTTAATCACAATACGCCCGAGCTTTACAACGATGCAATCGAATGTATTGCCAAAAAGTGCGGACAGCAGGCAGTTGACAGATTGATGAAAAACAGCGAAAAAATCTTCAATGCCGCAATCGGCTGATTTATTGCAGAATAATATTTAACAAATAAAAAAACGATTGATTTCCTTTTGGATTTCAATCGTTTTTTTGCGTGTTGTCGTATAGTAAAAAGGATGACGAAAGCTGCCATCATAATACGGTTGTTATATGATTTAAAATACCACAACAAGCAGCATCTTGAACTGTTCCTTACCATATACTGCGTGTGGGTGCTTTGCAGGCATAACGATTGATTCACCCTCGTTGAGAATGTATTCTACACCATCAATTGTGATTCTGCCAACACCGTCAAGGCAGGTAACAAAAGCGTCACCGCCTGATTCGTGAGTGCTGATTTCTTCGTCTTTATCAAATGCGAAAAGTGTAACGCTTACGGCGTCGTTCTGAACAAGAGTTTTGCTCACAACCTGACCTTTCTGATAGCTTACCTGATCTTTGAGTACAAGCACCTGACTTTTGTCGATGTTCTTCATTTTGCCGTTTTCAATTTTTAATTCAGCCATAATTATTCTCCTTGGTTTGTAATTTCTTTAATGAACTTTGCAGGATTTCCGCCTACAACGGTTCTTGGTGCAACATCTTTTGTAACGACCGAACCTGATGCAACCACAGCACCTTCGCCGACTGTAACACCCGGCATTATTTTTGCACCCTCGCCGATCCATGCGCCTTTCTTGATGACAACAGGTTTGCAAATCAAAATCTGCAAATCGTTAAAATCGTGATTTGCGGTGAGAATTGAAACATTCGGTGCAAGCATAGCGCCGTCTTCAATTGTGATGCTTCCCGTTGAAACCGTGCTGAAACCCCAGTTTATAAAAACATTTTCACCGATATTTACAGTTGCTCCTCGGTCAATATAAAGCGGAGTCATAATATTGGATGATTTCGGCAATCTGTTTTCAAAGAGTTCATCAAGCAGAACTCTTATTTTCTCGTCATAGGGGTCAAGCATATTCATCTTGTGACAAAGTGTTCTTGACCTTATCATTTCGGGAACGCAGACAGATTTATAGCCTTCATCGGTTCGCAAATCAATCGGTATTCCGCTTTTAGCTTTTTCATAAATATTCATATTTATTCACCTATATGTAAAAGTAAACAAATTTGCCCGACCACAGAATGATCGGGCAGATGTATGATTTTAAGTTAATCAGCCTTCGCAGCCACAGCTGTCACATTCGGGAACATTGCCCACGATTGGTTCGGGGTCAACGCCTCTTCTTTTGTAGTAATCTGAAACAGCTGCCTTGATTGCCTGTTCGGCAAGAACAGAGCAGTGAACCTTTACTGGCGGAAGTCCGTCAAGAGCCTCCATAACTGCCTTGTTTGTGAGCTTGAGAGCGTCATTGATTGACTTGCCCTTGATAAGCTCTGTTGCCATACTGCTTGTTGCAATAGCCGCACCGCAACCGAATGTTTTAAATTTTACATCAGTGATGATATCGTTATCAACCTTAATGTACATTTTCATAATATCGCCGCATTTTGAGTTACCGACCTCGCCGATGCCGTCTGCGTTTTCAATTTCGCCTACATTTCTCGGATTAGCGAAATGATCCATTACTTTTTCCGAATAAGCCATTTTAATCCTCCTGAATATATTGTTGCCAAATATCTATTCAATTCTATACGAATTTTAACGGGTTGTCAATCAGCCCTGAGCTTCCTGCTTTTTAATCTTTTCCCAAAGAGGTGACATACTTCTGAGGTACGAAACAATTTCGGGAACGATTTCAAGAATATAATCAATATCTTCCTCTGTATTGTCATCAGAGAATGAAAGACGCATACTGCCGTGAGCAATTTCGTGGGGAAGACCGATTGCAAGAAGTACATGGCTCGGGTCAAGACTGCCTGATGTACAAGCTGAACCCGATGATGCAGAAACACCCTTGAGGTCAAGTCTTAAAAGAAGGCTTTCGCCCTCAATACCCTCAAAGCACATATTGACATTGCCGGGGAGTCTGTGAACTCTGTCACCGTTGATTCTTGAACGCTCAATCTTTAAAAGACCGTCAATAAGTCTGTCACGCATCTTTTCAAGCTTTGCGTTTCTCTCGTCCATACCGTCAATTGCAAGCTGAAGTGCGGCATCAAGGCCCACGATACCTGCAACATTTTCAGTACCTGCACGCTTGTTCCTCTCCTGAGCACCGCCGCAGATGAGGTTTTCAATTCTTACACCCTTTCTGATGTAAAGAAGTCCGCAACCCTTTGGTCCGTGGAGCTTATGTGCTGTCATTGAAAGAAGATCAATGTTTTCTTTCTGAACATCAATTTTTACATAACCTGCCGCCTGAACTGCGTCTGTATGGAAAAGAACACCGTGCTTTCTGCAGATTGCACCGATTTCTGAAATAGGCTGAATTGTGCCGATTTCGTTGTTTGCATACATAATTGAAACGATAGCTGTGTCCTCACGGATTGCATTTTCAACATCTTCGGGATGAACAATACCGTTTTCGTAAACATCAAGATAAGTAACCTCAAAGCCTTCCTTTTCAAGAGCCTCACATGTGTGAAGAATAGCGTGATGCTCAAACTTTGAAGTAATGATGTGCTTTTTGCCCTTTGCCTTGAGAGCGTGACAAACACCCTTGAGCGCCCAGTTGTCGGACTCACTGCCGCCTGAAGTAAAGTAAATTTCATTCGGGCTTGCCGCACCGAGATTCTTTGCAATGTTACCTCTTGCAGTTTCTACGGCAGCCTTAGCCTTTGCACCGATTTTGTAAATGCTTGACGGGTTTCCGTAAA
>CACXEX010000197.1 GCA_902766775.1 uncultured Ruminococcus sp.
AACTTTACATTGAATTTAATTGAGTGGTGCTATATAATTAGTATCAGAATATTAGAATTGTGGCTTTAAAGGGGTGGTTATTATGCCGTTGCAGATTGTTCGGAATGATATAACTAAGATGAAATGTGACGCTATTGTTAATGCGGCGAATAGTTCGTTGCTTGGCGGAGGCGGTGTTGACGGTGCAATTCACCGTGCTGCGGGGCATGGATTGCTTAATGAATGCAGAAAACTGGGCGGTTGCAGAACGGGTGAGGCTAAAATTACGGGTGCATACAAACTGCCCTGTAAGTATGTAATTCACACGGTCGGCCCTGTATGGCAAGGCGGAAATTATCACGAGGAAGAACTGCTTTCATCATGTTATCGTAACTCGTTGCGACTTGCTAAGTTTTTTGGTTGCGAATCTGTTGCCTTTCCTTTGATTTCATCAGGTGTTTACGGCTATCCGAAAGAACAGGCATTGCAGGTGGCAATCAATGAAATCTGCAAATTCATTGTAGATAACGATATGCTTGTTTACATTGTTGTGTTCGACAAAGACGGATTCCGTGTCAGCAAAAAGCTTGTTCGTGATATTGCCGAATACATTGACAAACATTATGTTGAAACGCATTATTCGGAAAATCGCAGTCGGGAATTATCCCGTTCTTTGAGGCAAGCAGAAGTTTATCCCACACAAAATACTTCGCCTAATTTAGCTGATGCAGTAAATCGGCTTGATGAAAGCTTTTCGCAGATGCTTTTGCGTAAGATTGATGAAAAAGGTTTGACGGATTCGCAATGCTATAAAAAGGCGAATGTTGACCGCAAGCTGTTTTCTAAAATCAGAAATAATGTCAACTATAAGCCGAAGAAAACTACTGCAATTGCCTTTGCTGTTGCACTTGAACTGTCGCTTGATGAAACTAAAGAAATGCTCCAAAAGGCAGGTTATGCACTTTCGCACTCGAACAAGTGTGATGTTATTATTGAATATTTTATTAAAAAGGGCGAGTATGATATTTTTACAATAAACGAGGCTTTGTTTGAATTTGACCAAGTTTTGTTGGGACAATAAATGTCGCATTTCAGGCGACCATTTGTTATCTTCAAAGTTGTATGATTAAGTCAAGATAAGAACTTAATTACTTTGGAGGTAACAACTATGAAAAACAACATTACTGAATTGGTGTTCATTCTCGACAGGAGCGGTTCAATGTCAGGGCTTGAACAAGACACAATCGGCGGATTCAATTCGCTTATTGAAAAGCAACGCAAACAGGACGGTAAGTGTTATGTTTCAACCGTATTGTTTGATCACGAAACCGAGGTTTTGCATGACAGAGTTGAGTTGTCGCAAATTTCCAAAATGACCGAAAAAGATTATACGGTTCGTGGCACAACGGCACTTATTGATGCTATCGGCGGTGCAATTCATCACATTGGTAACATTCACAAATATGCGAGGAATGAAGATGTTCCCGAACACACTTTGTTTGTGATTATGACGGACGGAATGGAGAATGCGAGCCATATCTATTCAAGTGATAAGGTAAAGCAAATGATTGAGCGTCAGAAAAATCGCTACGGTTGGGAGTTCCTTTTCATCGGTGCTAACATTGATTCTGTTGAAACCGCAAAACATTTCGGAATCAATTCCGACCGTTCCGTAAATTATCACGCTGACGGTCAAGGTACGGCTGTTGTTTTTGACGCAGTATCGAACACCGTGTGCAATTTCAGAAAGAGCAGACCACTCTCATCGTCTTGGAGTGATGAGATAAACAGGGATTATGAGAGCAGAAAATAATTGAAACAGATAACAAAAAAGTGTCGGGGTGTCTCCGACACTTTTCTTTTGAATTTTTGAAATTTACTATATTTTACACACCCGAAAAGCTGAGAACTTTTTCGACTGATTTTGAATACACCTTCCATTCTTCCTGCTTTTCTTTGAGGCGCTTTGTGCCTTTGCGTGTGAGATGGTAGTATTTGCGCTTTCTGCCGTCAAATTCTTCCCAGTAGCTTTCAAGCAGATTTTCTTCTTCAAGTGCGTGAAGAATGGGGTAGAGAGTACCCTCTTTAAGCTCAAACACGCTCTCGCTCTGCAACTCAAGCTCTTTAATAATTTTGTATCCGTACATATCGCTTTTCTTTAAAACGCTCATAACAAGCATTGCTGTACTGCCTTTGATAAGTTCTTTACTGATTTTCATTTTATTTGCTCCTTTC
>CACXEX010000198.1 GCA_902766775.1 uncultured Ruminococcus sp.
TAATACAGCTTTTTTTGTCATCATACCACGCCTTAAAATTTCTGAACAGTTCAACATTTATCTTGTGATGTTGTCATTATACAACACTACTGTCATTATTTGTATGTACAATTTTCAGAATTTTTATAGGTACAGTTTAGTTATTCATCTATTAAGACACAAAACAAAAAGAGCCTTGCATAACGCAAAGCCCTTTGTTCACTTTACTCCAACAAATCTTCAATATCGCAACCGAGAGCTTGTGCAAGACTTGAAACTATATTAACTCCTGCCTTGTTTATATCATTCTCCCGTTGTTCATATAATTGGATTGTTCTTAATTTTATTCCCGACACATCACTTAATTGTTTTTGTGTAAAACCTCTCGCCTCTCTGATTTCCTTTAATTTTGTTTTTCTAACTGCTTTATTGCGTGCAATAATTTCATCGGCTGACTCAACAAACTTGCTTACATCTGCCTCATGCAAAATATACATAGATATTATGGTTGATAAGGTCAATCCGTCTTTTATGATGTCTTCAAATTTTTTATTGGTTTTCCATTGATAATAAGCAAGCACCCAACCCGCCCAATATTCCTTGCTTCTGTCAACTCTGACTTCATCCGAAATATTATTTTTATCTGCATTCTTGGGTATAACATTTACGGTTTCGATTACTTTATCTGCAAGCTCATAGCCTGACATACCTGCTATATATTTTGGATTGCCCTTTTCAAATTGATATGCCAATCCTGATGCTATGAAAAAGTAAAAAAATTCGTCAACATCAAATTTCAAATCGTAAACCGCATAATCTATCATATCTCCAAGGTTTTCCATTGCGTCATCCAAGTACAACTCGTTGTAGGCGGTCATCATCGTTCTTCCACTCCTCTCTCATAATATCAATCATATAGCTCTCTTCAAGAACAAACCCACGATTTTTTTCCTTTGCAAATTCATTTCTTGCATAATTATCACGAGCATTGCTTTTTGGGTAATATATTTCTTTTGGCACAAAAGTCGAATCGACATATTCAATTGAACCGAAAGCTTTTTCCGACATAATAACAATCTGTTCGCCGAGTTTTCCGAGGACCATAGCTTTTTCAAGCTGTTGTATGGATATAGTATTGTTTAAAAATGCTTTTGCAAAAGAAAAATACGAATCATCGGCACGATAACCTTTTATTACATCGTAGTTTTTGTAATCTATCGCAAAATTATCGTTTATATATTTTTTAGCCTGTACAGCAACTGAAGTGTTAATACTGAATTTTCTGTTTTCAAGTAACACATATAACCAGTTTAAAATATGGTAGTTTCCGCCTGTCAGCGATAACACAGACAAATTATTCATTTCAAGAACATATTTGTTTGCATAACCGTCAGTATTATTCAAACAAGCCCATTCTTTTGCAAGATCAAGATTTTCCGTACAATAAAAGCCCTGTCCATAATCGTTGTTTTTATTACCAAAACCATATATCGGTTTTCTTATTATTTTTTCCGAACCGTGATATAAAACTATTTTACTGTTCATAGTATTGCCTTTCAATATCGTTACAAGGATATATCGTTTTAACGATAGTCATTAATTAAATTATAGATTAATAACAATATTTTGTCAATGCAATAAACAAAAAAAGCAGAAAGTTTTTACTTACTTCCTGCCTTAACTTACTTTTTGCCTTGCAATTATTATAAACTTATTTTTTATTAAAACTCATAATGTGACCACATAGAGATTATCTTTATAACCTTTTATGACAAAATTCCGCCAATCTGTTCAGGTAAAACGATAATTGTATCATAATCTCCGTCTATCTCAACATCCACAATAAAAGCCTCATAGTTACCCAATATTTCAACAACAGAGGCAGTTTGACCGTTAGTTAATTTCACATTATCGTATAATTCTACTTTCATAAAATTCGCCCTACAATCATAGTTAATTACCAGTCAACAGCTTAAATCCCATAATGACAACACCTAACACCACAAGGACAATACCCGTAGCACGATTGAGGGTTTTGGGTTTGGCTTTGTTTGCAAAGACGGCGGCAATTCTCGCCCATATAAGGGTGAAAACTATGCAGAGAATGAACACGAACCAATCGGGTGTACCGCCAATCATAAAGTGCGAAACTGCGCCTGTCAGGGCGGTGAATGTCATAATAAACACGCTTGTGCCGACTGCGGTTTTAAGTTCATAATTGAGCACGCTTGTCAAAATCAAAAGCATCATCATTCCGCCGCCTGCACCGATAAATCCGCAGATAAAGCCGATTAACATTCCGCAAATTACGGACTGAATTGCCCTCTTTTTTGCCGACACACCGAGCATAGCCTCTTTGGTTGTCATAACAGGACGGACGATGAATTTTATGCCGAGTAAAAATGTCATAAACACGGAAAAGCCGCCCATTGTGGCTGACGGAACAATGCTTGCAACAAAACTGCCGACAATCGTAAACACAAGCACACTCGCCATCATAATCAAGCCGTTTCTGACATCGAGATTTTTATTTTTGTGGTATGTATAAGCTGAAACTGCGCTCGCCAGAACATCGGACGAAAGTGCGATTCCGACCGCCATATACGGGTCCATATTAAGGAAAGTTATGAGCATAGGACTGATTACAGCCGCCGCACTCATTCCCGCAAAGCCTGTTCCGAGGCCAGCGCCCATTCCTGCAAAAAATGTAACTAAAATTGTAATAAATATATTCATTTATTTTTCCTCATTAGAATAATATAATAAAATTATGCCAGTCTTTTATTTTGCCGTTTCATAAACAAAAGCCGTGAAATCAGCATTATTACCGCACTTCCGACAAGTATCTGCAACGGATACAAAAGTACGCTTTCACTCGGAATAATCATACTCAAAATTGTCAACGCTCCCGCGGGCGGAATGTACATTTTGGTGCAGTAAACGATGACAAGCATTAACGCTGTTGCGGTCAATGCGGCAACTGTCAACGGCAGTCCGAGAGTCATATTAAGCACATATCTTGAAACTGCTCCGACAAACGCACAGGCTGTTATCACCAAAACCGCCTTTACAGGCTTGTTGCGAGCCTTATTTTTCGGACGGGAAAACTCCGTAAATGCCACAAGCAACGGCGGTGCAATTGCAAATTTGAAACCCGACCAAATTGCAAAAAATCCCACCACAGCAATGCAGATTATTCTAATTGCGGTGTCAATCACATCGCCCTTTGTATGTAGGTTCACAGGCTGAAAATCTTCTTTATCTCTGACTTTGACTTTCAAAAGAAGTCTGCGGAATAATACAACCGCAATTGTCAGCAAAAATGCGGCAATCGGATATATAAAGCTCTCGGTCTGCATCATAACGGGCAACACAATTGCCGAAATCATCGGTGCAAATGTTGTTCCCGAAAGCATAAAGAGA
>CACXEX010000199.1 GCA_902766775.1 uncultured Ruminococcus sp.
GTTCAAGTCCTTCTGCCCCTGCCAAAAAGAAACAGTCACCGTTTTGGTGACTGTTTCTTTTTTGTTAGACAAAACTTGTCCGAGGAGATGCAGCGAGGCGAGAATGGCGCAGCGGTCAAAATATGGCGTAACACCGCCATATTTTGGGCACCGCAAGAGGGGTTGCGAAGCAACTTCAAGTCCGTTTGTATATCATCGTTAATCTTGTGGGGATAACTATCGCTTTAGTTTTACGGCGTTTTTACTTGCATTTCTCATATAGATAAAATTACGGCGCACGGTCTTTTCCGTACGCCGATTTTTCATTTTTGCACTGTTTTTTGTTCACTTTGTGCCACACAATCCACCCAATCCGTTTGGTACATCATCAAAAAAGCATCAATCACAAGTCAAATTTGTTAGTGATTGCTTTTTCTTTTTTATCTAATTTTTTATTCTTTGTGCGAATTGATATATGCCGATTTAATACTGTTCGGTAATTCGTTCGGAATTATATTTTTGAGTCTTTCCTCGTTTCCGTCTTTGATAGCCTCACTGTAATACCAACATTTGAAATTTAACATATCAAGCGTTTTATTCAACTTGGTAATCTCTGCTTCTACTTGCTTTTTTTGGTTTTCAAACAACTCTTTTCTTTTGGTATATGTTGAACTTCCTTCTATACACCAAGACATAAATTGCTTAATGTCTTTTATTTGCAACCCTGTTTTCTTCAAGCATTCAATTACACGCAATGCCTCAATTTCATTTTCGCTAAATTGTCTAATTCCCGATGTGCGATTTAATTCAGGAAACAGCCCTTCTTTATCGTAGTAACGCAAAGTTGATACCGGTAAATCAAACATTTCAGATACTTGACCGATTGTATACATATTTTTCCCTCCAAAAAATAAAAAAAACTCTTGACATAAAGTTAGGTTTAGGTGTTATTATAAATATAACAGAGATTAAAAAAATATTCAATAGCGAATTTTAATTTTTAGGAGGTTGAAATTTATGGCAATCAAACAAACAGCCGGTAGAAAAGAATTAGGAGAATTTGCTCCGAAATTTGCCGAATTAAATGATGATGTATTATTTGGTGAGGTTTGGAGCAGAGAAGACAAGTTATCACTAAGAGACCGTTCACTTGTTACAGTTACTTCTTTAATGTCGCAAGGTTTAATCGATTCCGCTTTTCGTTACCATTTGGAAAGTGCTAAGAAAAATGGAATCACAAAAGAAGAAATCACGGAGATTCTAACACATAATGCTTTTTATGCAGGATGGCCAAAAGCTTGGGCTGCATTTCGTATGGCAAAAGAAGTGTGGAATGATAAGAACGAGGAAACTGAAGATAATACGATTGAAAAACATGCTTCATCAATGATATTTCCGATTGGTGAGCCGAACGACAGCTTTTCACAGTATTTTAGCGGAAAGAGCTTTCTCGCCCCTGTTTCTAAAGACCAGGTTGGCATTTTTAATGTAACCTTTGAGCCGAAATGCAGAAACAATTGGCATATTCATAACGCAAAAAGCGGTGGCGGTCAAATTTTGATTTGTGTTGCCGGACGAGGATATTATCAGGAATGGGGCAAGAAAGCTATAGAAATGCTGTCCGGCGATGTTGTGAATATTCCTGCGAATGTCAAACATTGGCACGGAGCTTCGGCTGATAGTTATTTTTCTCATTTAGCTATTGAAGTTCCGGGAGAAAATACATCAAATAAATGGCTGGAAGCTGTGTCAGATGAGGAATATTTTAACGCAATAAATTCTTAAAGGGAGAACTTAATTATGAGTAAAAAAATTTTAATTCTGTCAGGCAGTCCTCGAAAAGGCGGTAACTCTGACATTTTGTGTGATGAATTTGCGAAAGGTGCAACAGAAGCCGGTCATAATGTTGAAAAAATTCATGTGTCCGAAAAGAATATACACCCTTGTATTGCTTGTTACCATTGCAGTAAAAACAGCGGTGCGTGTGTATTTAAGGACGATATGGCTGAGATTTTACAAAAAATGATTGATGCTGATGTTCTTGTGTTGGCGAGTCCGGTTTACTTTTATTCAATAGATGCTCAGCTAAAAGCAGTTATCGACCGTACTGTTGCTCGTTGGCTAGAGGTTAAAAACAAGGAATTTTATTATATTACTACTATGGCAGACAATGAAAAATCCTCAGCAGACACAACATTGGCTTGTTTTAGAGGTTATGCCGATTGTGTCAAAGGTGCAGTTGAAAAAGGAGCTGTTGTTGCCGGCGGTGTGTATGAAAAAGGTGAAATTAAAAATCACCCTGCAATGAAACTTGCATATCAAATGGGTAAAAATGTGTAATGAAATTTCTATATCATTAAAGAATGGAGCAAAATTATGTTAGGAAATTTTAATTATTGTAATCCGACAAAACTTTATTTTGGAGAAAATTCATTATCCAATTTAAGTGATGAATTGAAAACATACGGTGATAATGTTGTACTTGTATATGGTACAGGTTCTATAAAAAAGAATGGCATTTATGACGATATAATCAAAATTCTAAAAGAAAGTAATAAAAACATCACAGAAATTGAGGGCGTGATGCCAAATCCGACTGTTGAAAAACTTTATGAAGGTATAGAAATAGCAAGAAATCATAATGCGGATTTTATTCTCGCAGTTGGCGGTGGTTCTGTTTGCGATTTTTCAAAGGCGCTTTCTGTTTCTGTTAATTGTAATGAAGATCCTTGGGAAAAATATTTTGTTCGTTTTGAAGAGCCGAATTGTGAAGTAATACCGATTGGCTGTGTTTTAACAATGGTAGGAACAGGCTCGGAAATGAACGCAGGTTCTGTAATTACAAATCAGAATACTAAAGAAAAAATCGGTCATGTCTTTGCAGATGAAAAGATTATGCCGAGATTTACAATCCTTAATCCTCGCTTTACAATGACATTGCCGAAATACCAAATGGTGTCGGGAATTTACGATATTTTCAATCATATATGTGAGCAGTATTTTTCAGGAATTGATGATAATACAAGCGATTATATCAGCGAAGCACTTATGAAAAGCGTTATTCACTCAAGCCTTGTTGCGATAAAAAATCCTAACGATTACGAGGCAAGAAGCAATATTATGTGGACTGCTACTTGGGCGCTTAACACTCTTATTGCCAAAGGCAAAACAACCGATTGGGAGGTTCATATGCTCGGTCAGGCGGTCGGAGGTTATACAAACGCAACCCACGGTATGACGCTTTCTGCTGTTTCTCTCGCATATTACAGATATATTATGCCTTACGGACTTGATAAATTTAAGCGTTTTTCAATCAATGTTTGGAGCGTTTCCCCTCAAGGCAAAACAGATGAGCAAATTGCAAAAGAAGGATTACTTGCAATGGAAAATTGGATGAACGAAATCGGCGTTATTACTAATATATCCGATTTGGGAGTTACAAAAGATGATATAGAAAACATTGCCGATTTAACACTAACAATGGATGGCGGTTATAAGACTCTTAGCCGTGATGAAAAAATCAAGGTGTTGTCTGATAGCTTATAATATTTATTGATCAATCTCCATTTGATTTGGCTTTGTCAATAAAAGTGTGTAAGTTTTTAAGAAATTAGATAATTGATGTTTTTGTCCGCCTTTGGAGTGGAGCATAGCGGA
>CACXEX010000200.1 GCA_902766775.1 uncultured Ruminococcus sp.
CGGTGAAGAGGCTGTAACAATTGAGGATGTCTATGAACCGTATCTTTTGCAGATAGGTTTTGTCAGCAGAACACCGAGGGGCAGATGCATAACTGCCGAGGCTTGTAAGCATCTCGGTTGCGAATTCCCAAAAGGAGTCGTAAACGCACAGCCCACACAGCCCACTCTCTTTGGCGACAAGGAGCCATAAATCAGTCACAATAAGCGTGTATAACCTTATGAAGTGCGGAATTGCACTTGGGTTATACCGAAAATCTAAAAATCTATAAATTTTGCAAATCCACAAATTATTTAACGGAGGAATATATAATGGGAAGATTATTCGGTACAGACGGTGCAAGAGGTGTTGCAAATGTTGAGCTTACACCCGAACTTGCAATGAACATAGGCAGAGCAGCGGCAATGGTTCTTATCAGCGATGAGGTTGAACACCCCACAATTTTAATCGGTAAGGACACAAGACTTTCGGGTGATATGCTTGAGGGCGCACTTATCGCAGGACTTTGCTCAGTTGGTGCAAATGTTCACATTCTCGGAGTAGTTCCTACTCCTGCGGTTGCTTATCTTGTAGGCAAATACAATGCTGATGCAGGTATTATGATTTCTGCATCACACAACCCATTTGAATTTAACGGTATCAAGATTTTCAGCTCTGACGGCTGCAAACTTCCCGATGATCTCGAAAACAGAATTGAGGAAATCGTACTTGACCATGTTGTACCGTATGCATCCGCAACAGATGAAAATATCGGCAGAGTAACATATGATACAGAGGCTGCTGATTTGTACATTGACCACCTTATTTCAGCCGTTGACTGCGACTTTGAGGGTATGGAAATTGCTCTTGACTGCTCAAACGGTTCATCTTCAAGAACAGCCGAAAAGCTCTTTACAAAGCTCGGTGCAAAGGTTCATATGCTTTTTGACGAGCCTGACGGTGTGAACATCAACCGTGACTGCGGTTCAACTCATATGGGTAAGTTGCAGAAGTATGTTCGTGAACACAAACTTTCATGCGGTCTTGCATTTGACGGTGATGCCGACAGATGTCTTGCTGTTGATGAAAACGGCAACCTTGTTGACGGTGACTACCTCATTGCAATCTGTGCAAACGATATGAAGCAGAGAGGTGTCCTCAAGAAGAACGCTGTTGTCGGAACAATTATGACAAATATGGGCTTTAACAAGTTCTGCGAAGAAAACGATATGCACTTTGTTTCAACAAAGGTTGGCGACAGATATGTTCTTGAGGCTATGATGCAGGAGGGCTATAACATCGGCGGCGAGCAGAGCGGTCACATTATTTTGCTTGACTATGCAACCACAGGTGACGGTCAGCTCTCAGGCGCAATGATTCTCAGCATTATGAAGAGAACAGGCGAAAAGCTCAGTCAGCTTGCTAAGATTATGGAGCGTCTGCCACAGGTGCTTATTAATGTAAAGGTCAGCAGAGAGGGCAAGCTCTCATTCTATACAGACAGGGAAATCAAGGCTGAAATCGAAAGAGTTAGCGAAATCCTCGGTGACAGAGGCAGAATCCTTGTTCGTGTGTCGGGAACAGAACCTCTCGTAAGAGTAATGCTCGAGGGCGAAAACCTCGAAGAAATTCAGAACCTTGCGGAAGAAGCCGCACAGGTAGTAAGGGAAAGACTTGCATAATGCGATTATCTGATAAATGGAAAGATTATGAACTTATAGATACCTCTGACGGTGAAAGACTTGAAAGATGGGGAGATATAATCCTCATCCGTCCCGATCCGCAGATTATCTGGTCAAGCGAAAAGAAAAATCCTCTTTGGTATTCGGCACATGCCCGTTACCACCGCTCAAATCGTGGCGGAGGAAGTTGGGAACAGTACAAAAAAGTTCCCGACCGCTGGACTATAAATTACGGCGACCTTGTTTTTAACATCAAGCCAATGGGATTTAAACACACAGGTGTGTTCCCCGAACAGGCTGTAAACTGGGATTTTGCCGCAGAAAAGATTAAAAACGAAAACAGACCGCTTAAAATCCTCAACCTTTTCGGCTACACAGGCTGTGCAACTCTTGCGTGTATGAACGCAGGTGCAACCGTTTGCCATGTTGACGCATCAAAGGGCATGGTTCAGTGGGCAAAGGAAAATGCCGCATCAAGCGGTATTGCCGACAGACCTGTCCGTTGGCTCGTTGACGATTGCGTAAAATTTGTACAGCGTGAAATCCGCCGTGGCAACAAGTATGACGGAATCATAATGGACCCTCCGTCATACGGCAGAGGACCCGGCGGTGAAGTATGGAAACTTGAAGAACAGCTTTATTCACTCGTAACCTTGTGCAAACAGGTTCTCTCAGACGATCCGCTGTTTTTCATTCTCAATTCTTACACAACGGGACTTTCTCCCGCTGTAATGGAGTATTTGCTCGGAGTTCTTTTGCAGAAGGATTTCGGCGGAAAAGTATCAAGCGATGAAATAGGACTGAAGGTGAGCGACACGGGTCTTGTATTGCCGTGCGGCTCAACCGCAATATGGGAGAAATAATAAATGAGCTTTATTTCACTTGACAACATCAGCTTTTCGTATTCCGACATTGAAAGCGGTCAGCCGTACAAAAATGCGGTTGACGGTGTTTCTCTCAACATTGAAAAGGGTGAATTTGTCGCCCTTCTCGGTCACAACGGATGCGGAAAGTCAACTGTTGCAAAACATCTCAACGCAATGCTATTGCCGGATAAGGGCAAAGTGTATGTTGACGGAGATGACACATCAGATGAAAACAAGACATATGACATAAGAGAAAAAGTGGGACTTGTACTTCAAAATCCCGACAACCAGCTTGTTGCAAGCGTTGTTGAGGAAGATGTTGCTTTCGGTCCCGAAAACCTCGGAATTCCGCCAAAGGAAATCCGGCAGAGGGTTGACGATGCCCTCAAAGCCGTTGATATGTACGATTACCGTGAACACGCTCCGTTCAAGCTTTCGGGCGGTCAGAAACAGCGTATTGCAATTGCGGGAATTCTTGCAATGCAGCCGCAGTGCATAGTTCTTGACGAACCCACAGCAATGCTTGACCCTAACGGCCGTGACGAGGTAATGACAACGCTTTTAAAGCTTAACCGTGAAAAGAATATGACGGTTGTTCTCATCACACACTATATGGAAGAGGCAGTCCTTGCCGACAGAGTTGTCGTTATGGACGCTGGCAAAATTCTCACTCAGGGTACTCCAGAAGATGTTTTTTCACAGGTGGAGCTCCTCAAAAAGCACCGCCTTGATGTTCCGCAGGCAACAGAGCTTGCATACAGACTCAAGGGTTGCGGAGTGAAACTTGACAAACTTCCTCTCAATGCAGAGCAATGTGTGAAAATGCTTGAGGAGGTGCTGTCATGAGTAAGGTACTTGAGCTGAAAAATTTAAGCTATGTTTACGGAACAGGCACTCCGTTTGAGAAAACCGCTGTCAATAATGTGAGCCTTTCAATCGAAAAGGGCGAGTTTATCGGCATTATGGGCCACACGGGTTCCGGCAAGTCAACACTTGTACAGATGCTCAACGGACTTATGAAACCCACTTCGGGACAAGTTCTTCTTGACGGCGAGGATATCTGGGCAAATCCCAAGGATATCAGAAAAATCCGTTTCAAAGTCGGAATGGTTTTTCAGTATCCGGAATATCAGCTTTTTGAAGAAACCGTTGCCAAGGATATTGCGTTCGGTCCCACAAATATGGGCAAGAGCGGTGCAGAGCTTGAAAAAGCGGTAAACGATGCCGCAAGATTTACAGGACTCAAAGACGAACTTCTTGACAAATCTCCGTTTGACCTTTCGGGCGGCGAAAAGAGAAGAGCCGCAATTGCAGGTGTTATTGCAATGA
>CACXEX010000201.1 GCA_902766775.1 uncultured Ruminococcus sp.
ATTAACAGCCTAAAAAAAGGTAAGACATGGTATTCTCCGAACAGAGGTTTTGCCGAACTTCGTGAAGAAATTGCCGCTTACTACAAAAGAAGATTCGGCATTGAGTACGATGCCAAAAAGCAGACGCTTGTAACCGTCGGCGGCAGTGAAGCAATTGACCTTGTTTTCAGGACATTGCTTGATCCGGGTGATGAGGTTATCATTCCCGAACCGTCATTTGTTTGCTACGAACCGCTTACAGTAATGGCAGACGGTGTGCCTGTTATTATCAACACAAAAAATGAAGATAATTTCAGACTTAAAGCATCAGACCTGCGTGCCGCAATTACTCCTAAGACAAAACTTCTTGTACTTCCTTTCCCGAACAACCCAACAGGTGCGATTATGGAGAGGGAGGACCTTGAAGAAATTGCTGAGGTAATCAAGGAACACGATATTTTTGTTCTTTCGGACGAAATCTACTGTGAGCTTACATACGGAAACAAAAATCATGTTTCAATCGCTGAAATTGACGGTATGTACGAGCGTACAATCGTTGTTAACGGCTTCTCAAAGTCATATGCCATGACAGGCTGGCGACTTGGTTATGCACTTGGTCCCGCTCCTGTTATTGCTCAGATGACAAAACTCCACCAGTACGGAATTATGTCTGCTCCTACAACTGCACAGTATGCCGCTATTGAGGCTCTGCGTAACGGTGACAAGGATGTAGAGATGATGCGTGACGAGTACGATATGAGAAGAAGGCTTGTTGTTGACAGCTTTAACGCAATGGGACTTACGTGTTTTGAACCGCTCGGTGCGTTCTATGTGTTCCCGTGTATCAAAAGCACAGGTCTTACAAGTGAAGAATTTTGTACAAGACTTATCGTGGACAAGCATGTTGCCGTTGTTCCCGGTACTGCATTCGGTGAATCGGGCGAGGGTTTTGTTCGTGTATCATATTCGTATTCTATCAAGCATCTTAAAATTGCACTTGAAAGAATCAAAGAATTTCTTGATGAACTGAAAAAGGGTTAAAATATGGAAGTAAAAGTTCTTGCTCCGGCAAAAATAAATCTTTCTCTCGATGTTCTTTCAAAGAGAGCAGACGGTTATCACGATATTTCAACTGTTATGCAGGCTGTCGATTTATACGATACAATCACAATCACAGACAATGACAGCGAAACTGTTACAATTTCCTGTAACTATGACGGCGTTCCGTGTGATGATTCAAATATTTGTGCAAAAGCTGCTTACAGATTTTTTGATTACTGCAAAATGGATGTCAAGGGTGTTCATATTGATATTGATAAAAAGATCCCCACACAAGCAGGTCTTGCAGGCGGAAGCAGTGACGGTGCGGCTGTTATTCTTGGCTTGAACAATATGTTCAGAACAATGCTCAAGCCTGCCGAGATGAGAGAAATCGGTGAAAGAATAGGTGCTGATGTGCCTTTCTGCCTTGAGGGCGGAACAAAGCTTTGCACAGGAATCGGCACTACAATCAAAAAAGTTGCATCTTTCCGTTGTGACAGCATTGTAATCTGCAAACCCGATACAGTAAGCGTATCAACTGCCGATGCGTACAAAAAGGTTGATGCACTCAATCCTCACGCTTGCTATACCGATGAAATGGTAAAAGCTCTGTTCAGCAGAGATATGTTTATGATTTCAACAACAATCTTTAATGATTTTGAACTTGCTTTGCAAATTCCCAAAGTAAACGAAATCAAGGGCATAATGCTCAAATCAAAGGCAAGGGGAGCAGGTATGAGCGGTTCGGGTTCTGCCGTATTCGGTGTGTTCACTTCATCACGCAGAGCCAAGAAGTGCTATGACAAGCTTCGTGAAAGCTATAAAGAAGTTTTCCTCTGCAAGCCTGTTTCGGACGGCTGCAAGGTGCTTTGATAAAATTTAATAATTTTGATTAAAATTACAATAACCTGTCCATACTCATTTCAAGAGAGGACAGGTTATATTTATGAAAACATACAAATCAACACTTTTAATCAAATCTGCATTAATCGCATTCGTACTTACAGTAATCTATTCGGTAATCCCGTTTCAGGCAGTGTGTGCGGAAATTCCAAACGATGTTTTTCGTTTTCACATACTTGCAAATTCAGACACGGAAGAAGATCAGGCCCTGAAACTCAAAGTCCGTGACAAGGTTCTTGAAAAGACTAAAATCCTTTTTGACACGGCAAATTCAAAATCGGACGCTGAAAAATTTGTAAAAGCAAACCTTGAAACTATCGAAGAAATTGCACAAAATGAGGTTTACAAAAACGGCTATAACTATCCCGTAAAAGCCGAAATCGTCAATATGCACTTTGACACACGCTATTATGAAAGCTACACTCTGCCCGCCGGAATGTATGACGCACTCCGCATAACAATAGGCAACGCAAAAGGTCACAATTGGTGGTGTGTAATGTACCCGTCAATCTGCATTTCAACGGTTGATGAGGGAAAAGACAGGGCAAAAGATGCTCTTTCTGACGATGAATACAGTGTTGTAACCGATGATAAGGTAGAATACAAATTTTTTATAGTAGAACTTTTTCAGAAAATTTTTGTTCGATAACAGCAAAGTCCTTTTAATCACCCACGGAATATGTTATTATTTGTACAGATGTATAAAATAAAATTACTTTGTTGTAAAATTAATCTATGGAAGTGATGAAATGCTACGATTTATTCTCGGAAAAAGCGGTAGCGGCAAAAGTACCGAGGCTTTGAAGATTGCTGGCAAACTTGCTGACAACAATCTTCCTGTAATGCTGATTGTGCCTGACCAGAGTACATTTGAGTGTGAAAAAACTCTGCTCGATGTGTTCGGTGCAAAAAAGGCTGAAAAAGTCCTTGTGTTCGGCTTTTCAAGACTTTGCAAATATGTTTTTGAGTTGACGGGAAACTCAGCCGATAATGTTATTGACGAAGGTACAAGAGCCGTTGTAATGAGCCTTGCACTTGAAGAACTTACCGAAAAACTCAGCCTGCTATCATCAAAGGGCAACAAAAGCCTTGTTGATGTAATGTTGCAGACGGTTTCCGATTTGAAAAAAAGTTCGGTTACAAGCGATGAACTTCGTAATGCTTCAAAACTTGTTGACGATGAAACCTTAAAGACAAAACTTAACGAAACCGCCCTCATAAGCGATACTTTTGACGCACTTGTCAGCCAAAGCTATATTGATCCTATGGACGACTTGACGAGGCTCAATGATATTCTTTTAAAGAATAATATTCTCAAGGATTATACAATTATCTTTGACGGATTTTCAGGCTTTACAATGCAACAGCTCAAGGTTGTACGCAACCTTATGCGAGACTGTACCGCTACATATTTTACTCTTACTCTTGATCCACTCACAGACGGTTCGGAGGAAGTTTTCACAACCTCACAGCAGACATATAAAATTCTCAAAGAGTACGCAAAGCGTGACGGAGTGGACATTAAAGTTCCGATAAAGCTTACCGATTTGCACCGTTTTAAGAATGACGAACTCACCTTGCTTGAACAGAATATTTTCAGAACGCACATTGAACCGCTTGAAATTGTTCCTGAAAACATTTGCGTTTATAATGCCGTTGATATGTATGACGAGTGCGAATATGTTGCAAGAAAAATTAATCACCTTGTTATTGAAAAAGGCTATCTTTACTCGGATATTTCTGTGATTTGTCACGACACCGAGCCGTACAAGGGCATTTTGTCTGAAATCCTTGAAAAATACGAAATTCCGTATTTCAGCGATGAACACGCCGATATTGATGTAAAACCCGTAATAAGGCTTGTAAACTCAATTTTTAGATGCCTTATTTATGATTTTGACAGGGAAGATGTGCTTGCACTTTTGAAGTCGGGTTTAACTGAATTTTCTGTTGAGGAAATAAGTCTTTTTGAAAACTACCTCTTTGTATGGAATATTTCGGGTTCGAATTTTAAAAATGAATTTGTTCAGAACCCAAAAGGATATTCTGAAAAGTTTTCGGATTATGACAAGGGTGTTCTTGCAAAGGTTGAAAATCTTCGCAAATCAATTATAGAACCTTTAACGGCTTTCAAAGAAAATGCAAAGGATAAAAACGGACTTGAAATTTCAAAACTGTTCTATGCGCTCCTTGAAGAACTCAAAGTACCCGATGCATTGCGCAGAATGTATGCTGAATTTGAACGCTCGGATGATAAATCAGTCGGTGCGGAACAGATAAGAATTTGGAATATGTTTATGTCGGTTCTCGACAAAACCGCCGCAGTAATCGGTACAAAAACAATGACGGTAAAGCGTTATTACGAACTTTTGAGTTTACAGATTAATGCAATGCAATTGTCCGATATTCCGAGAACCATTGATTGTGTAACGATAACAACCGCCCAAAGAGTGCGAATTTCAAAGCAAAAAGCGTCATTCCTCATTGGTTGCGTTGACGGAATTTTCCCTGCAATACCGCACACCTCGGGCATATTCTCACCGTTTGAACTTAAAATGCTTGCAATGAATGAAATTGAACTCGGTGACGATTTTGCCGCACTCAATAACCTTGAAACCTTTATGGCATATTCCTGTATGACTTCTGCGAGTGAGTATCTATCAGTATCTTTTTATTCATCAGACATAACAGGAACAAGCTATCAGCCGTCCGAAATCGTTCTGCAATGCAAAAAGGTATTCAAAAATATTATTGCATACGACAAGTTTGATTTTAACGGCAAAAAGGAGAGTATGTACGCACTTCGTCCTGCTTTTGATACAGTTGCCGAAATGATTGGCAAAGGCAAAAAAGTTCCCGACTCTCTGCTCAAAGTTTTTTCGGAAAACCCCGAATATTGTGCAAAGCTTGATTCACTCATAAATGCAAAGAACAAAGTTCCGTTCAAGATATTTGACAAGAAAAATGTAGAAAAACTTTTTGGCGAAAACCTCAATATCTCAGCATCACAGCTTGAAAAATTCAATCTTTGCAGATTTTCCTATTTCTGCAACTACGGTTTGAATGTCCGTGAAAGACAAAAAGCCGAAATTAACCCAATGCAGTACGGAACGCTTGTTCATTATATGCTTGAACGCTTTTTAAGGGAGTATTCAAAGGAACAGTATTCCGTGATGAATAAAGATGAGATTTTGAAAATTTTTAGTACATATATTTCGGAATACGCTATTGCGCATTTTGGAGAGGTGCAAACAAAGCAGAATTCATTTATATACCGCATTAAACTGATTCTTGAAAATGTACTTCGCCTTGTAAAACACATAATAGCCGAACTTGCTCAAAGCGAATTTTTTGTTGCCGATTGTGAACTTAAAATAGGCGAGGACATTCCGTCCTACACAATCGCACTTCCAGACGGACACAAAATTGCAGTCTGCGGAAGTGTTGACAGGGTAGATATTATGCAGAGAGATGACATTACCTACCTGCGTGTAATCGACTATAAAACAGGTACAAAGCAGTTCAAACTCTCGGATATTCTCTACGGAATCAATCTTCAGATGCTCTTGTATCTTCATTCAATCGAAACTTCAAACAGCGATAAATACGGTGAAATAATTCCTGCTGGAATTTTGTATATGCCTGCAACCGTTCCGCTGATTTCGGCAGACAATCTGAAATCAATTGACAAACTGCCCGATGAACTTAATAAAAAACTTAAAATGAACGGACTTTTGCTCAAAGATACAGAAATAATTCACGGAATGGATAAGACCGATGCCGCAACATATATTCCTGTAAAAATCAAAGCAGGTGAACCAGTTTCGGCAACAAGCCTTGCAACACTTTCGGAATTCGGTAAAATTTTTAAAAAGGTTGATATGCTAATCGCTGAAATGGGCAAAAATATCTATAACGGCAATATCGAGGCAAAACCGCTTAAAGGCGGTCACGATTCATGTGAATATTGCCCTTACGACAGCGTATGTGCTTATAGACAGAGCAACCCGATAAATTGTTTTTCTGTCGATAACAAAACCGTTATCGAAGAAATTACAAACGAAATCAACGGAAAGGAGGAAAAGTAATGTCAAGAAATTGGACTCCGCAACAGAAAAATGCAATCTATGCAACAGACGGTTCTGTGCTTGTATCAGCCGCCGCAGGTTCCGGTAAAACTGCCGTGCTTGTAGAGCGAGTAATAAAGCTTATTACACGAGAGAAAAATCCCCTTGATGTTGACCGCCTTCTTATCGTAACATTCACAAGGGCGGCTGCCGCCGAAATGCGTGAAAGAATACAGGCGGCAGTTAACAAACTCCTTGAAAATGATCCCTACAACTCTCATCTGCTTACACAGCGACAACTTTTGTACAGCGCAAACATATCTACAATAGACAGCTTTTGCGGTGATATCGTCCGTGAATATTTTCATTCGCTTGATATTGCAAGAGATTTTCGTATTGCCGATGAAGGTGAGCTTGAAATTCTCAGACAAGAGGCACTTGACGCAGTTTTTGAATATTTTTATGACATTGAGGATAAAGGATTTTTTTATCTTCTTGATGTCTTTACAGGAAAACAAGGGGACCAAAAACTGCGTGAAACAGTCCTTAAAGTATCTGAGTTTCTTACAACTCAGCCGTTCCCAGATAAGTGGCTTGATAATGTCCTTGCAGAGTATTTAAAAACCGAAATTAGTGAAACTGTGTGGGGAAAAGTTATAATCGACTATGTTCAAAGTGCCGTACTCCACGCAATTAATTTGACAGAAAATTCATTGAAACTGCTTTCGGAAGATTGCTTACTCTATGAAAAACTTTCGCCGTTGCTTGAAAGTGACAAAGCATATTTTTCCCTTGTTCAGAAAAAATTTGCAGATTCATCTTGGAATGAAATTGTTAGGGCTGTGCATTCCTTTGAACCGGGCAGAATGACGGTTCCGAGAGGTTATAAAGATAATCCTATCAAAATTTTCGTTTCATCAAACCGTGATGAGGTAAAAGAAACCGTAAAGAAACTTCAATCGCTGTTTGCATGGAAGGAAGAAAGTATAAGGAAAGAATTAACTCAGCTTTACGAGTATATGTCCGCATTATTTACTCTTGTCCGTGAATATGACAAAAAGCTTTCAGAACTCAAAGCGAAAAAAAATATTCTTTCATTTGCTGATATTGAATCACTCACGGTAAAACTTCTTGCAAAGCCCGATGATAAAAACGGCTACACCAAAACCGTTCAGGCAGAGGAAATTTCAAACAGATTCGATGCCGTTATGGTTGATGAATTTCAGGATGTAAACGATGTTCAGGACCTTATTTTCAAGTCTGTCAGCAAGGACGAAAGCAACCTTTTTGTGGTTGGCGATGTAAAGCAGAGTATTTACGGATTCCGTCAGGCAAAGCCCGAAATCTTCATTGAACGCAAAAATGAATACAAGCGATTCAACGAAGAAAATCCCGAATATCCTGCAACTATAATTCTTGACAGGAATTTTCGCAGCCGTTTTGAAGTGTGTGATGCGGTCAACTTTATTTTTGAAAGACTGATGACCGAGAAATCGGCAAAAATGGAATACAATGCCGATGAAAGGCTTGTAAACGGTGCTGAGTTTCCAAAATCCGATGATTGCAATTTTGAAATTTCATTGCTTGAAACCGAAAATTCAGACCTTGAAAAAGAAGAAATCGAGGCAAAGTACATAGCGGATAAAATCCACAATATGATTAATTCCGGTTTCAAGGTTAAAGACGGAGATATAATGCGTGAGGCTCGTTATGGTGACTTTGCAATAATTCTTCGAAGTCCCAGCGGAAAGGCAATGACCTATGTCAACACGCTCATCAACAGCGGTATCCCTGCATACAGCGAGAATAAGTCAAGCTTTTTTGCTGCAACCGAAATCAAAATTATGCTCAATCTCTTGCGTGTAATCGATAACCCCGGAATTGATATTCCTCTTTTGTCGGTTCTGTGCAGTCCTATGTATGCGTTCACTCCCGATGAACTCGCCGAAATGCGTTGCGACAGCAGAAAATCTTCGCTTTATTCTTCCGTTTGCAAATATGCAAAAACAAGCGATAAGGCAAGGAAGTTTCTTGATGAACTTAAAATTCTGCGTGATTGTGCCTGCACAAATTCCGTTGACAATCTCATTTCAAAAGCGTGTGAACTCACAGGCTTTATGTCAATTTCACTTGCAGTCAGCGGTAATGATTCGGCACTCAAAAATCTTGAACTGTTGCGTGAGTATGCAAGAAGTTTTGAGAGCAACGGCTATAAAACGCTTTCCGATTTCATCTCATATACCGACAAGCTTATTGCCAACAAGACAAATCTTGACGCATCGTCACAGAATGAGGGCGACACTGCAAATGCCGTGAGGGTTCTCAGTATTCATGCGTCAAAGGGGCTTGAATTTCCCGTTTGTTTTATTGCAGACATAACCCACCAATTCAATAAAACCGACCTGAGAAACGATATTCTTCTTGATAGCAAGGCAGGACTCGGTATCAAGGTTCAGAGCGAAGGCGTTGTTTATAACACATTTCCACGCCTTGCAACAGGTCTTAAAATTGAAGAAAACCTTATTGCCGAGGAAATGCGTGTGCTTTATGTTGCTCTCACAAGGGCAAAGGAAAAGCTTATCTGCGTTGGCGCAGTAAAGAAGTGTAGTGATTACCTTGAAAAGCTGTATTCAAAACTTGTTTTTGAAAGCGTAATTGAACCTTATACTGTTACAAGCTGTCAAAGTTATTGCGATTGGCTATGCCTTTGTGCGTTGGTTCACCCGTCACTCAATAATCTCAGAAATGACATTATGTCAGGCGCTAAGGTTATTCCGCATAACGGTGAATCCGATTGGAAGTTTCAGATTATAAATCAGGAACAGACTTCTGACAAGGAGAATGTTTTTGAAGATGACATAACTTCTGCAGATATGCTTCGAGTTGTCAGCGTTGGTGATGAATCTTTTGACTATGCAGGACTTTTGAAACAGAATCTTGATTTCAAATACAGAAACAAGGATATTCTTTCACTTCCGCAAAAGGTCAGTGCGTCTGACATTGCACACAGCCAGAACGGCGATTATTTTGAAAAGATTCTTTCAAAGCCGTCATTTATAGCTGAACAAAATTCCGCTCCTGTTGCAAGAGGTACTGCTCACCATAAGTTCTTGCAATACTGCAATTTTGAACAGGCAAGAGCAAATCTTGACGCTGAACTTGACCGCCTTTTAAATGACGGAAAGCTTACACAGGAACAGCTTGATATGATTGACAGAAAAACACTTAATGAATTTCTTTCGACCAAACTTATCGACCGCATAATCGCATCACCCGTTGTAATGCGTGAAAAACGCTTTACCGCAAGGCTTAAACCCTCGGTAGTGTTTGATGAATACAAAGATGTAGAAACCGATGCAACAGTAATAATACAGGGTGCTGTTGACCTTGCGT
This sequence comes from uncultured Ruminococcus sp., assembly GCA_902766775.1. Taxonomy (GTDB): domain Bacteria; phylum Bacillota; class Clostridia; order Oscillospirales; family Acutalibacteraceae; genus Ruminococcoides. Next base: position 9,384 of record CACXEX010000201.1, read on the forward strand.
TTGTTGAGGACGGAAAGCTTGTTATTGTTGATTACAAAACCGATAGGGTAAGGGATATAACAAAGCTTGCAGGTCTTTACAAAAAGCAACTTGACTTGTATAAATCGGCAATGGAGCAGTCCGAAGAACTTACCGTCAAAGAATGTATTCTTTGCAGTATCCACCTCGGTTCATACATTACCGTATAAAACAAAAACATACTGCAAATCATAACTACG